>JAYVXY010000074.1:0-7284 GCA_043784785.1 Aestuariivirga sp.
ATAGTTGGGGTCGCGCCGCGCCATTTCAATTTCCTCAGACAGTAGCCCCCAGCCTGATAAAACCAATTAACCGAAAACGCCATACTATCCTGCATAGAAGTTCTTCGATCACAACTCCGTGATAGCTAATGCAAGATCAATATGATTGCAACGATAATCGAATCTAGCTGACTAGATTATGTGATTTACGAACAAATAATGCAGCCAAAATGGCGATGAGCCACAAAGCCAACATCCCAAAATCGCCATAGCGGGCATAAGGCCCGGCAGAGATTGATTGCGGCAAAAGCGAATCAAACACCCCAACAACGCCAATTTGAGATTTAAATATATAGCGCCCAAACGGATCAATAACCGCTGAAATTCCCGTATTTGCCGATCTGACAACACTCAAGCCTTGTTCAATGGCGCGCAGACGCAATTGTGCCAAATGCTGATGCGGCCCAGACGAGTTTCCAAACCAACCATCATTGGTCACATTCACGATCCAGTTGGGTCGATTGCGTTGGTCCACAGCCTCTTGTGGAAAAATTGCCTCATAACAAATTTGTGCACCCACCAAGCCAGCCCCAGGCACCAAAAGCGAACCGACACCAAGACCCGCCCGGAAACTTCCTGGCAGATCGACAACTCGGCGAAAACCCAAAGGCTCTAACACCCAAGCCAATGGCAAATATTCACCGCCGGGCACCAGATGGGCCTTATCATAATGATCAAGCACTTGTGCCTTGCCATCAATAACCAGAACGCTGGTAAAATAATCCGCAGCATCAAGGGGCGCAGACCGCCGAACTGCACCGGTGAGCAATATCTTTTTTTCACCCAGCATCCGACCAATCGCAGACAAGCCTTCCGGACTTTCATCAATCAGAAACGGCACGGCAGATTCAGGCCAGATAATATGCGTAATGGCACTACCATTGCTGGAGGGCTGGGCCGACAGGGCCAACAACTGATCAAAAATCAAACGCGCATTGCCGTTGCGCCATTTATCATCTTGCGAAAGATCGGGCTGAACAACGCGTAGATTCACCCCATCAACAAAACTCGTTGGGTTTTGCGACAACCGCCATTCGCCCCACATCCAAGCCACAGGCAAAACTGCCAAAACCATCATTGCCGATCGCTTTTGGCCCCGCAAATAGCACATTGGCGTTGCCGCCCACATCAAGATCACAAAGGTCAGGCCGTTCATGCCAATCAGATAAGCAAGTTGTGAAACGCCGCCCATGCCATCAACCGCAAGGCCCGGAACCGCCCAAGGAAAGCCTGTGAACAATAGCCCGCGCAAATATTCCATCGCGCTGAATGACAACGGTGCGATTATAAAAACTTCAAATCCCCTCGCACACAAAAACCGCGTGAACAAAGCACCAAGGCCCCAATAGATCGCCAAAACCGCCGACAGGCCACCGACAGCGAAAGGCATCATCCACAAATCAGTTTCAGCATTGATGAGAAACGCAAAGCCAATCCAATGCAAAACCGCCAGAAAATAGCCAAACCCAAACAGCCATCCAAACAGGAATGACCGACGAAGGCTCACACCATCAGTCAGAATCAAAAGGGCCGGAAACGTGAAACCAAAAATCCACCACGCATCAACAGGTGGCATGGCCAGACCTGAGATCCCGCCCAAAAACAGGCAGATTAACGCCTTGGGCGCGAGGCCCAGCAATTTAACTTTCTGCCGAACTGAAATGAGAAGACCGTTCATGTCTTAAAGCTCTAAGCACAACACCTGATTCCTGCTCAATGGCAAAGATGTTACTAGCACAAAGACAACACAGAGTTGTAATATGTGATACATCGAATCGGGGGCAAATGATGTCGGACATCAAAACGAATTCATCCAATTTGGGCAATAACACTGCGCTCAATCAAATCATCCACCGGCTCGCAATGCCCAATGGCTTTGCGAAATTGACACCACAACAACGCCGGCTTTTGTTAGGCGCCGTTTTGAGTTCAATCGTTCCTGCTGACGGTCAGATCAGAAAAGTTGAGATGGAACATCTTGAAAATTACCTGACCAACAAATTTCAATTCGCCAAGGAGCAACTCTCGGAAACCCTGGCAATGGCCAGGCAAACCCAACCTTTTGGTAACATTGAAAAATTGGCAAGCCATTTGCCCGATCTCCTCAGCATTGAAGATCGAATCCAGTTGATTGGAATGTTATGGGACCTTGCCCTGTGTGACCAAGAGCTTCACCCCAACGAAAAAACCCTGATCTATAAAATAGCTGACGCTGCTGGCGTGTTGCGCAAGCGGGTTACCGAACAGGAAGCCATAGCAGCAAGCCGCAATGGAATTGGCACTTAAGCCCGGCCTTTTGCCACCGCTTCTGCCATTGAGCACATGATTTCAAACATCATGACGGTGCCCGCATAGGCTGTAAGGCCAGAAGGATCAAAAGGTGGCGAAACTTCGACCACATCGGCGCCAACAATGTTGAGGCCACGCAGTTCACGCAGCATTTGCTGGGCTTGGAAGGTGGTGAAACCGCCGATCTCGGGTGTGCCCGTGCCCGGCGCGTAAACCGGATCGAGCATGTCAATGTCGAAACTCACATAGACTTCAGAGTCGCCAACAATCTTGCGCGCCTCTGCCATGATGGCTTTGGGGCCCTTTTCCATCGCCTCTTCGATGCGCACCAAACGCACTCCCATTTTCTCGCCATATGCAAAATCGTCATTGTCATACATCGAGCCGCGAAGGCCAATTTGAATGGTGCGCCTGGGGTCTAAAACGCCTTCTTCAATGGCGCGACGAAACGGGGTGCCATGGGTATATTTGAAGCCACCGAAATAGCTGTCATAGAGATCCGTATGAGCGTCGAAATGGATCATCGCCACAGGCTTTTTGGCGCCAATGGCACGCAACACCGGCAAAGAACAGAGATGATCACCACCGGCTGACAAAGGCCTGATGCCCTTGGCAATCAGCGCCTTGAAATATTTTTCAACACGGGCCAATGCATCATCAACATTGGCAGGATTCACCGGACAATCACCCAGATCAGCCACATTGGCCAAATCATAGGGAACCACTTGCGTGGTTTGATGCATGCGCCGCACCATGGCTGATTGGTCACGCATTTGCCTTGGGCCATGGCGCGGGCCGGGGCGATTGGTGGTGCCACCATCCCAAGGAATGCCGACCACGCCGATGTCAACGCCTTTGGCCTCATCCAGCACCACATGTGGCAAACGGAAGAATGTGGAAAGCCCACCAAAACGCGGCGTTATCAGGCCAGACATAGGTTGATTGAAGTGCGACATAGGGGGAAACCTCTTCTCTTGGCATGATACCTTAGTGAAAAAAATTTTGAAACCAAGGGCCAAGAGGTGTGGCTTTGATGTGTCCAGTTCGTTTAAGCTGACACGATGAAAAACCATTTTGACATTATTGTGATTGGCGCAGGCATTGCTGGCGCTTCAGTGGCGGCACATCTGGCAGCGTCAAGGAGCGTCTGCATTTTGGAAATGGAAGAGCGCCCGGGCTTTCATACCACCGGACGATCAGCAGCCAGTTTTGAGCCCAATTATGGGCCCAAACCGATGTTGGCTTTCACACGGGCCAGCGCTGGGTTCTTCAATAGCCCACCGCCGGGCTTTGCTGATGGGCCATTGTTAACGCCGCGGCCATCGCTTTTTCTAGAAGCAGAAGGGCAAGAGGACTTCACCTCAAAGCTTTTGGACAATAGCAGCGAACTTCAAGAAATCTCCGAAGCTGAAGCACGAAAATTATATCCTGTATTGCGAGAGGGCTATGCCAAGCGCAGTTTTTTGGATGCCTATACGGGTGATCTTGACGTTGATCTTTTGCACCGTGGCTATCTGCGGGATTTCAAAGCGGCGGGCGGCACATTGGTGACGGATGCCGGTACCCAAAAGATTGAGCGCATCCATGGGCAATGGCATATCACAACAAACGCTGGAACATTTGCCGCACCTTTGATCATCAATGCTGCCGGTGCTTGGGGCGATGTGGTGGCGCAGATGGCAGGTGTTAAACCGATTGGCCTTATTCCGAAACGGCGATCCATCGGTGTGATCCCGATTGATCATGAGGGTTTTGAGATTTGGCCGATGGTCACTGACAATGCCGAAACCTGGTATGCCAAGCCACAAAGCGGAAAGATGATTGTGTCTCCGGCTGATGCAACACCGGTTGAACCCCATGATGCCTATGGCGATGATATGGCCATCGCTGAAGGCATTGAACGTTTGATGAATGCGACCACAATTGAGGTTACTAATCTGGATCATAGCTGGGGCGGGCTTCGCACGTTTGCCCCAGATGGCAATCCGGTGATTGGATTTGATCAGTATACAGAGGGGTTTTTCTGGCTGGTTGGTCAGGGTGGTTATGGCATTCAATCTGCACCAGCTTTGTCGCGCACGGCAGCCGCAATGGCACTAAAACAAAATCTTCCGCAAGATGTCCTGGCCCTGGGCCTTGACCTGGCGGACATTCTTCCCAATCGATTGAGGTAATCATGAGCAAGCGCGCGGAACTTTCCATTGGCGAGGCCTTGGTTGATCTCTTGGCGGCCTATGGTGTCGATACGATTTTTGGTATCCCCGGTGTGCACAATGTCGAAATGTACCGCGCTTTGCCGCGTTCCAAAATCAATCATATTCTCACCCGCCATGAACAAGGTGCGGGCTTTATGGCCGATGGTTATGCCAGAGCTACCGGCAAGCCCGGCATGTGCTTTACCATCACCGGCCCCGGCCTTACCAATATCATGACACCCATGGGGCAAGCCTGGTCGGACTCGAGCAATATTTTCGTGATTTCATCGGCACTGGATATGGTTGATAGCGCGCAGGGGCGTGGCCGCTTGCATGAAATGATTAGCCAGCACAATGCAGCGCGCGCTGTTACCAGTTTTGCCGCCCGCGCCTATACCGCCAAGGATGTGCAAAACGCCGTGGCGGCCAGCTTTGCGCGCTTTGCCAGTGCAAGGCCACGTCCCGCCTATCTTGAAATTCCGCTTGATCTTTTGAACGCACCGGCAGGAAGCGGCTGGACAGCAATATCATTGCCGACCCACGCCAAGCCTGACGCCGCACAAATCAAGGCCGCAGCCACAAAATTGCAGGCGGCTAAACGCCCAATCATTATTTTGGGTGGTGGCGCTTTAACCTGCGGCGCTGAAGCAACAGCTATCGCCGAAAAGCTTGGCGCCATTCTGCTGACGACGACTGCGGGCAAAGGTGCGGTTCGCGCCGATCATCCGCTGTGCTGGGGTTACCGCCTGCAACATCCTGAAACACTGCGCGCACTTGCTGAGTCCGATGCCGTTCTCTGTGTCGGCTCTGAGCTTTCCGAAACTGATTTCTGGACCAATGAATTCACCATCAGCCCGAACCTTATCCGCATTGATATTGACCCTGAATCATTGGCCAGACCACATCATGCCGAGATTGCCATATTGTCCGATGCCCATGCCGCACTGACGATGCTGAACCGTGAACTCAAAGCTGGCGGCGCAAAAGCAGGGATCAATGCGCCGCCTTTGGATGATTCACCTTTGCGGCTGATGCTGACCCAAGTGTTAAGCGTGATCCGTGACAGCCTGCCTGAGGAAACCGTGGTGGCATCGGACATGACGCAGATCGCCTATGCCGCCAATGAAATTTTCCCCATCAACCAGCCGCGCACATGGTTGCACCCTGTAGGTTTCGGCACGTTAGGTTTTGCACTTCCTGCCGCAATCGGTGCCAAATTCGGCATGGGCCAAACGCCAGTGGTGGCCATGGCGGGTGATTATGGTTTTCAATATACCATCAATGAATTGGGCACTGCCGTTGAACATAAATTGCCACTGCCGATTTTGCTCTGGAACAATGATGCCTTGGGCCAAATCCGCGATGACATGGTGAACAAGGGCATTCAACCCAATGCCGTCACTTTACAAAACCCAGACTTTCAAATGCTGGCAAAGGCCTATGGCGCACGCGCCGAACGACCCGAGAATTTAAGAGCGCTGAGCATAGTCATCAAAGCTGCCTTGAAGGCTGATGGCCCGACCTTGATCGAGATGACGCCCCGGATGGTGCATGGCTGATTGGGCCATAATTTTTGATGTTGATGGTGTGCTGCTGGAACTCACCCGCGAGGAAGAGGAATTGTTTTTTCAACCCTTTGCCTCGCGCTGTGACACAAGCCAGCTTTCGCGCGATTGGAACTCATACCGTATTCGCAATGATGAAGAGATTATTGCCGAGTTGATCGAACGCCATGGCTTAGATGAAACCGAAAAGCATAATATCAAAAGTGAATATCTGTCATTGCTGGGCGATCAACTGTCCAAAAACTTCATCACATCACCAGTCATCCCAGGAGCAGGTGACTTGTTGAGCGTCTGCGCAAAAATTGCAACGCTTGGCATCGCCACGGCCAATTTTCACGAAGCCGCCAGATTGCGACTTGGTCAAGCAGGGCTCTGGCATCATGTTTCAGATCATGCCTTTGGTGCCGATTGCGGCGGCCACAAGCATGAGATTTTAGCCCGCGCCTTATCATCAATGTCAGTTCCGAAATCGCGTATCATCTATGTCGGTGACAACAGCAACGATGTGGAAGCAGGCTTGAAGAACGATGTGCATTTCATCGGTTTCAGCCAAAGCGCCGAGAGGTTGAAAACACTTGAGAAACACGGGGCAAAACATCTCAGTACCAACCACAAACAAACATTTTCATTAATCCGTTCTGTGCTGGATTCTTGAGGCAAATCGCTTCATCATGGCAGTCAAAAGGGCATGAGCCTGACCATGGGAAACGACACAATGAGCGGCCACAGCCAGTTTGCACTTCTGAAAACCAAACGCTTTCTGCCCCTGTTCATCGCCCAAGCCATCGGCGCATTTAACGACAACGCCTTTCGCTCAGCACTTTCAATGCTGTTTATCTATGGCATCTCGCGCGAAGTCTTGGCCGATCCGGAAGGCACCAACAGCTTGTCGGCAGCTTTGCTCATTCTCCCCTTCTTTTTATTTTCGGCCTTTGCTGGGCAACTGGCTGATAAATATGACAAGGCCATTATTGCGCGCCGCATCAAGCTCGCCGAAATCGGTTTGATCACGCTGGCCAGCTATTCGCTTTTTCAAGGCAATGTCAGCTTGCAATTGCTTTGCATGTTTTTAGGGGGAACCCAGTCTGCATTCTTCGGGCCGATAAAATATTCCATTCTGCCGCAATATCTCACCAAACAGGAATTGCTGGGCGGCAATGGCATGATCGAAATGGGCACATTCATTTCAGTTCTGC
>JAYVXY010000075.1:0-7279 GCA_043784785.1 Aestuariivirga sp.
ATTGCCGTGACACTCTTGGCGGAGCGACCGCAGCTTTCCGGCATGGCCGTTGATCTTTCGGTCGATGCCTTGCATGTGGCCAAGCAGAATGCCTTGGCAAATGGGGTGAGTGGCAGGTTGCAGTTTCATCACGGAGCATGGTTTACGGGGTTGGCCGAAAAATTTGACCTTATCGTCTCAAACCCTCCCTATATACCACATGGCGATATTGCCGGGCTTTCAGTTGAAGTGAAAGACCATGATCCGCATTTGGCATTGGATGGCGGGCCTGATGGTTTGTTTGCCTACCGGGCCATTGCCACAGGTGCCGCGCCGTTCCTCAATCCCAAAGGTTTGGTGATTGTGGAGATTGGTGCGGGGCAGGCAGAAGATGTGGGATTGATCTTTGCGCAGCACGGTTTCCAATCTGCCGGTCAAAAACGCGATCTTGGTGGACACATGAGGGCTTTGGCGTTCCGTCTTGTACATTAAGCATTATTCACGTTGGAAAAAAAGGCTTTGGAGATTTGGCAAAGCTCGTTTAAAAGGATAATTAATCCCCAATGCCTTTTGCGACTAATCAATCATGAATTGAACACCGCAGGTGGTGAACTCTTGGTTCCATATTGGATAACCAATTGTGATGGCAGGGTGTAATTCAATCAAGGTGTTTAAACTGAGACGGCTTTTTAGCTTTGGTTTTAAAAACGGCGGCGAAGTGCATGACTTTAAGTCTATGCGCTTGGCGCCTTTCCATAGGATGGATTTGGACTGTGAATAACAATTTTATGCGACCCGGCCAGCACAAAAATAGCAATAACCGCAATCGCAATCGCAACAATAATAATAGCAATAGACGCAATACAGGTGGCGGCGGCAGTTCAAGCAATAAAGTGTTTGATTCCAATGGGCCCGATATCAAGCTGCGCGGCACCACGCAGACCATTGCCGAAAAATATATGCAATTGGGGCGTGATGCGCAGAGCACTGGCGACAGTGTGGCGGCTGAAAACTATTATCAACATGCAGAACATTATTACCGCTTATGGGCTGTCAGCCAGCCAGTCGGACAATCATTGATGATGTCGCGCAAACTGGGCGAAGAGGAGTTCGACGAGGAAGGTCAAGAGATCAACACTGAAGAAGGGGCCGAGAACGGCACCCCTGAATCACCTGGCAATGTTGAGGGGGCAGAGCCCTTTGAAGCGGGCACCTCAGATCAAATTGGCAATCCACCGCAAAGCGATAACCAACAACAGCGAAACCAGCGCAACAATAACAATCGCGATAACAATAATCGCAACAATCGTCCGCGCTGGCAGAACCGCCGCAATGAGCGTTATGATAGTAATGGCAATGTCACCCAGGATGCCGCTGGATTTCTGCCACCTGTCGAATCTTCAGCATCAAGTGTTGATGTTGTTTCAGTTGCCCCTGTTGCAGTGACAGAAGAACATTCGGGACAATGGGAAGCACCTTCCTTCTTGCAACGCCCCGTTCCGATTGTGACGGAGGCCCCAATTGCCGAAGTTCATGCCGAGGTCGAAGCGCCAGCTCCGCGTCGCTCGCGTGCGCGCAAATCACGGGTTGAAGGAGAAGCCGGTGTTCCGGTTATTGGCGAGGAACCAAGTTCACTCGAATGATTTGTGAGGCGGCCGTCTTGCGCCAAATCAAAACTATTCCCACATAGCGTCCTATACTGGGAGCCTGACTTCATGCCTTCGGGGTTTGGTCGGGCTTGCTGAGAGGAGTTAGTTCTATGGATTTTGAGAAATATACCGAGCGTTCCCGCGGGTTCATTCAGTCTGCGCAATCTTTGGCCCTTCGTGAGGGCCATCAGCGTTTTTCGCCCGAACACCTATTAAAAGTGCTTCTGGATGATGAAGAAGGTCTTGCCGCCGGTTTGATCAATGCGGCGGGCGGCGATTCGCGGCTTGCTTTGAAAACAGTTGAAGCAGTGCTGGCCAAAACACCGAAAGTTTCTGGCGGCGGCGCTGGTCAAGTCTATCTTTCGCCGGAAATGGCGCGGGTGTTTGAGTCGGCGCAGAAGATCGCGGAGAAGACTGGTGATTCTTATGTTTCCGCTGAGCGATTGTTGCAGGCGCTGGCTGTGGAAACCTCCGAGGCGCAGAAGGCCCTCAAAGGTGCTGGGGTAACGGCGCAGGGCTTGAATACGGCCATTAATGCCATCCGTAAGGGTCGCACGGCTGATTCTGCTTCGGCAGAGCAGGGTTATGATGCGTTGAAAAAATATGCCCGTGATCTGACTGAAGCCGCGCGCGAAGGCAAGCTTGACCCCGTAATCGGGCGCGATGAGGAAATCAGGCGCACCATTCAGGTTCTATCACGGCGCACCAAGAATAATCCGGTTTTGATTGGTGAACCAGGTGTGGGCAAGACAGCGATTGCTGAAGGTTTGGCCCTTCGCATCATCAAAGGCGACGTGCCGGAATCTTTGAAAGACAAGAAGCTTCTCGCACTTGATATGGGTTCGCTGATTGCGGGCGCCAAATTCCGTGGTGAGTTTGAAGAGCGTTTGAAAGCGGTGCTGTCGGAAGTGACGGCTGCGGCGGGCGGCATTATTCTGTTCATTGATGAGATGCACACGCTTGTTGGTGCTGGCAAAGCCGAAGGGGCGATGGATGCTTCTAACCTGCTCAAGCCAGCGCTGGCGCGTGGTGAACTGCATTGCGTGGGTGCAACCACGCTGGATGAATATCGCAAGCATGTGGAAAAAGATGCAGCGCTGGCGCGACGTTTCCAGCCGATTTTTGTGAATGAGCCATCGGTGGAAGATACGATCTCAATTTTGCGCGGCATTAAGGAAAAATATGAGTTGCATCATGGTGTGCGGATTACGGATTCGGCCATCGTTGCCGCGGCCCAACTTTCCAACCGCTATATCTCGGATCGGTTCTTGCCAGATAAGGCCATCGACTTGATGGATGAGGCGGGATCGCGGCTGCGCATGCAGGTTGATTCCAAACCAGAAGAGTTGGACGAACTTGATCGGCGCATCATGCAATTGCAGATCGAACGCGTGGCGTTGAAGAAGGAAACGGATCAGGCTTCCAAGGATCGCTTGGGCAAGCTCGAAAAAGAATTGGCTGAGACGGAAGAAAAATCCGCTGTCATGACGCGCAATTGGCAGGCTGAAAAGGAAAAGATCGCTTCAGCCTCCAAAGTGAAGGAAGAGCTTGAAACCGCGCGGCGCGATTTGGAATTGGCACAGCGCAAGGGCGATTTCGCCAAGGCGGGCGAGCTGGCCTATGCCACGATTCCGGGCTTAGAAAAGAAATTGGCCGCGGCCGAAGAGCAGGGCGGTTCCAAGATGTTGGAAGAAGCCGTGACCGAAGCCCATATTGCGCAAGTGGTTTCGCGCTGGACCGGCATTCCCATCGACAAAATGCTGGCTGGTGAAAAAGACCGTTTGCTGCAAATGGAGCAAGAACTGGGTAAGCGTGTCGTAGGGCAGGCTGAAGCGGTTGAAGCTGTGGCCACAGCCGTGCGTCGTTCACGCGCAGGGCTGCAGGATCCCAACCGCCCCATCGGCTCATTCATGTTCTTGGGCCCAACAGGAGTGGGCAAGACCGAGTTGACCAAGGCCTTGGCTGCTTATCTGTTCGATGATGAACATGCGATGGTGCGCATCGACATGTCGGAATATATGGAGAAGCATTCCGTCTCGCGGCTGATTGGTGCCCCTCCCGGTTATGTCGGCTATGATGAAGGTGGAGCACTCACCGAGGCTGTGCGGCGCAGGCCTTATCAGGTTGTGCTGTTTGACGAGGTTGAGAAGGCTCATCCTGATGTCTTCAATGTGTTGTTGCAGGTTCTCGATGATGGTCGTTTGACCGATGGTCAGGGCCGCACCGTGGATTTCAAGAACACACTCATCATCATGACGTCGAATATGGGTTCGGAATATCTTGTTGCCCTTGGTGAGAACCAGGATGTGGAAGAGGTGCGCGAACAGGTTATGGGTGTGGTGAAAGCTTCATTCCGGCCTGAGTTCCTGAACCGTTTGGATGAGATTATTCTGTTCCATAGGTTGAAGCGGGCACATATGGGATCAATCGTCGATATCCAGTTACTGCGCCTGAAAAAATTGCTCAGTGAACGGAAGATTGAAGTCACACTCAATCCGGCGGCGCGCGAGCTGTTGGCGGAAAAAGGCTATGACCCCGCCTATGGCGCACGGCCCTTAAAGCGCGTGATCCAGAAATCGGTGCAAGATCCATTGGCACAGGAAATTCTGGCTGGCCATGTGAAGGATGGCGATACTGTTGAAGTGGGGATCAAAGACGGGCTGTTCACGTTCAATGGTGTGGTGGTGGGCGATTTGCCGAAGCCCGCGCCACACACGACGGTGCACTAACAAAGCAATTGCGGTTATTGCGGCATGAATTAAGCTGCTGCCATGACCGTAACTCCCAAAGCCCTTATCAAAGCCGATTTTGGCAATGGCCTTCGTCTGGGGCCGGGCAAGGTGCGGTTGTTGGAACTTGTCGGCGAGACGGGTTCGATTTCCGCAGCGGCGCGCAAAATGGATATGTCTTACCGACGGGCTTGGCTGTTGATGGATGAACTTAATCATCTGTTTGGGCGCGAGGTGATTGAAACATCGGCGGGCGGTTCTGGTGGCGGCGGGGCCAAGGTGACGGAGTTTGGCTTCCAAGTGATTTCGGTTTTTCGGACGCTGGAAAACGAAGCGGATGACTTGGTTCAATCTCGTATTGCGCAACTCTTGCAGCCATGAGGCTGGTCGAATGCGATGCCTTCTGTGGTTTGCTGCCTCATGCGCACCGCGTCGTGCAGTGGGGCGATGCGCATGTTTGGAAAGTGGCGGCCAAAGTTTTTGCCATTGCGCGCGAAGAGGATGGCTTTGTGGTTTCGTTTAAATGTTCGCGCTTCAGTTTTGATCTTTTGAAAGGCCAAAAGGGCTTGCGGCCAGCGCCTTATCTGGCTTCGCGTGGCATGAGCTGGATTCAATATTTCAACGGCGAAAGCATGGATGATGCGGCGCTGAAAGATTATCTGCGCGAGAGCCACCGTTTGGCTTCGCTTAACCTTTCAAAGAAACTGCAACGCGAATTGGGTTTGAATTCAGCTTGAATTTATTGTGCCGCTTGTGCCACTTGAGCGGCCGAAGGCGCATTTTGCATCATGGCCAAAACGCGTTGCTTATTGAGCTTAAAGTTTAGCAAATCTTTGCCTGCGAGTTGGACGCCACCTGCAGCACGGATGTTTGTTGGGTTTGTCGGCCGGTCATTGATGCGCACTTCATAATGCAAATGCGGACCGGTTGAACGGCCGGTGGTGCCCACATAGCCTATCACTTGGCCCTGATTGACATGTACGCCGGCCCTTATGCCTGCCGCGAAACTGCGCATATGCGCGTATAGTGTTTTGTATTTTTCGCCATGCTTGATCACGATGACGTTGCCGAATCCGTTTTGTCGCCCCGCCTGGTAAATGATGCCGTCGCCTGCTGCATGAATTGGGGTGCCGCTTGGTGCGCCGAAGTCAACGCCCATATGCATCTTGGAATAGCCAAGCAATGGGTGCACGCGCATGCCGAAGCCTGATGTCAGCCTTGCACCAGATACCGGGGTTTTCAACAGGGCACGCGCAGCACTGCGGCCATTTTCATCGAAGTAGGAGGTTTGGCCATCTGTCGTTGTGAAACGATAATAAACCCGGGTTTCGCCATCACTGGTCAACTTGGCGAAGTGCAGAACTTTGCGCTTGTTGGAGCTGCCCGTGAACGGATTGCCAAAGAACACTTCAAACGTGTCATTGGCCTTCACCTGGCGCTGGAAGTCTACGTCATAAGAGAAAACACGCGTAAATTCACTGACGATATAGTCGGGAATTTTGTTATCTTTGGCGGTTGAATAGAGGCCGGCACCAATCTGGGCGACGCTGCGGAATTGAGTGATCTGCGGCTTTTCGGCGACTTTTGGTGCATCTGGGTCTGGAGCGCCGTCAATCTGTGCGGAGAACTGGCCGTCTTCATCGCTGTCGACGGTGACGGTTTCATTCGAATTGGTTTGGAATGTGAGTTCCACAGGGAAGGTGACTTCGCGACCGTAGAAATCAATCTGTCGGTCAAATGTCACATCAAATTTTGTGCCCGGTTGAATGCGGGAAAGCGGATAAACCGGATCAATTGCTGCTGATAGTGCTTGTGCGGTTGCCTGCGGAACGCCGCGATTGGCAAGTTCAGAAGCCAGCGTTGCACCCTTGGTCAACTCAAAACTTTCGTCAACGGGATCAGGCGGCGGCGTCTTAGTGATGGTGGTGATATTTTCACCTTCATTCGAAACCGATTGGATTTCAGCATCAAGAACCGTAGTCTTGGCGCTGCCATAGGGCAGTTCGTCCGAAGTGATTTTGGGATAAGCATAGCCGCCTGTCAGATCACGCTCGGCAATCACCTCAGCCTTCAGATTTGAGGGTGACAAGGGGTTGGCAGGCTTATGGATCTCGGCCTTGCTTTGGACGGCAGCGGCGGCATCTGTTGGCCGCGCATTATGTCCAAATAGGCCAAGCATGGTGCCGCCCACAATCAGTGTTCCAGCAATACCGGCAATGCAGCTGGTCAAAAGCCAGCGTTGGTTGGTGCCTTCTTCCAAGAATGAGGTTTCGAGATCAAACGCCGCGATATCAGTCTCGATGAGCTCGGGAACATAGGTTTCCGGCCTTAATACCAATTGTCTATTTTGGCGCAGACTTTGCAACTGTGACGAACCCCTGATCTTCGTTCCCGCCGGCTATAATTCTAGGCTACCAGTTGAGACGTATAATATGACGTAATTCAGGCCTTACCCGATTTTGCCGGACAATGCCTCCCGTGACCACCCCTGTCAACCTTTTAGGTCTTCTGGGCGGGCGGGCTCAAATATGTCAATTTTGCACGAAGATATTTCGAGTTGGTTAACCATCAGGCCGGGAAAAACTGAATCAAAACAGGACTGGCGCTGTTTATGGTGATGTCTTTGGAGCCAAAACATCCAGAAATCAGAGTTGTGCGGGTGTCGTTCACCTGATTTTTGCAAAGTTTTGATGACGGTGCCGTCGCGAGACTGTTGTTTTCAACTGCTCAACACCTTAAAAACACAATTAAAACAATGTCTTGCAAATTAATTGAATTTTTTTAAAGAGGATGCTTGACACTTTGGCTGAACCGAACCTATAACCCGCTCACTGAGGGCCTGGGGCGCACGGTTAGCGCTCACTGCCTCATGGAAATTCAAGAGCGAACGGCGCTTCTAATGCCGGCCTTCCTGAAAAGGAA
>JAYVXY010000076.1:0-2164 GCA_043784785.1 Aestuariivirga sp.
TCTGCGGAAGCGTCCTTGGTACCCACAATATTTTTGAAATCATGGGCAAGCCGCGCAAGTGTTTCAACCGAGATACTTGCAACCGTGCGGCCGGGAACATTGTAAACAAAAATCGGAATATCAACAGCCTCGGCAATGGCCTTATAGTGAGCATAAATGCCGTCTTGCGTTGGCTTGTTATAATAAGGCACCACAACAAGGGCGGCATCAGCGCCTGCTTCCTTGGCGTGACGCGTATATTCAATAGCTTCAGCCGTGTTGTTAGAGCCAGCACCCGCAATAACCGGCACCTTGCCCCCTGCTACTTCCACGCAGATTCTGACTACAGCCTTATGCTCTTCTGGCGTTAAGGTTGGGCTTTCGCCGGTTGTGCCAACCGGAACCAAGCCATGGCTGCCCTGTTTAATCTGCCAGCCCACAAATTTGCGAAAGGCGGCTTCGTCAAAAGCACCATTCTTCATGGGGGTGATTAAAGCTGGGATAGAGCCCTTAAACTGCACGAGAAACCTCACAAGGTAAGAAGTTGGAAACCATGGTTACTTATGGTGCAGTCGAAGCCTGCAACACATAAGCTGCGGCACCATAGTCTGCCCATCGATGAACGGCAAGACTGAGCCATGACTGAAATCAGTCAAAACTCCGTCTTATTTGCATTTTAACCGATTGGCGGGATTGTACTATTTTGAGTGAAGCTGGTAAGTAAAAGAAATGATGAAGTTGAATACACGACGTGCGTTTTTAGGTGGATTGTTAGGTGGTGCTGCACTTCTGGCCATTCCAATGGCTGCCCCAGCATTGGCTTTGCCATCGGGCTTGGCGGTTCAAGCTGTCGAAAAGGCGCTTGCCGGCGATTTTGAAAGTGCCGGTTCGCTGGCCGCAAAGTCTGGCGATTCTGCTGCGGTAAAACTGGTAGAACTCATTTTCCTGCGTGATCATGGCGCACAGGCAGGTTACAAGCGCATTCTTGATTTTCTCAATGGCGCTCCAAAATGGCCCCTCACCGAAACGCTGTTGAAGCGCGCCGAACAAGCGCTCTATGAAAACAATCAAGATGCCAGCACCGTGCTGCAATATTTTCATGACCGCATACCGGCTACACCCTATGGTATGTTGGTCATGGCCCGAGCCAATTATAGTTCAGGTGATGCAGCAAAAGGCAAAATCTGGCTGCGCAAGGCGTGGGGCAGCTCCGATGTTGATGCGCAACTGGAGCAAAAGATTCTCAACGAGTTCGGCAAACAGTTGAACAGTTCCGATCACCGTTGGCGCTTCTCGAAGTTGGTTTTTGCCCAAGAGCCTAATGCAGCACTGCGCAACGCCAAACGTTTGGGCGGAGACTTCGTTTCTGCGGCAAAAGCAGCGCAAGCCCTGATCAACAATCAAAGCGGCGCTGATCGCAAATATGAAGCGCTTTCATCCACCGCGAAGAATGACATGGGCATGAAATATGCCCTCGCTCGCTTCTATCGCAAGCAAGAAAAATATACCAAGGCGCGAAGCCTTTTAGCCAGTATCCCCGGCGATGCGTCAGTGATGGGCGATGCTGATGCGTGGTGGACAGAACGCAAAATTGTAGCGCTGCACTCGGTTGGCCCGCACCATGCAGACAGCTGGAATGCGGCCTATCAAATTGCCCATAATCACGGATTAACGATTGGTGATAACGCCATTGAAGGCGAGTTCGTTTCAGGCTGGGTGGCGCTGCGCTATTTGAAAAAACCTGATGTGGCGATGAAGCATTTTGCCAAGCTTCAAGAAATGGCCCCTACCCGCACTGAAAAGGCCCGCGCTGCTTATTGGCTGGGCCGCACCCATCAAGCGCAGGGCGATAAAGCTTCGGCTAAATCGGCATTCCAAGATGCTGCACAATATTCAACGGTCTATTATGGCCAATTGGCGCGCGAACAAATTGGCCTCGGCAATCAAGCTGAAGAGATCAATGGCAGAGCTGCTTCTGCTGAGGCGCAGGCGCGTGTTGCTCAAGATGAAGTGGTGCGCGCCTTCAAGATTATGGCCCAGGCTGCCACAAAGAATCAGCTCAATATTTTCTTGTGGTCACTGGCAAGCCGGTTCAAAAATGTCGATGAAATGAACGCCGTTGCTTCGATTGTACAAAACACGGCAGGAACGTCGTGGGCCTTGCGATTGGCAAAGGCTGCAGGGC
>JAYVXY010000077.1:0-2152 GCA_043784785.1 Aestuariivirga sp.
GAAAACGCCGGTCTTTGCGGGCATCTGGGCGATTTTTGGCCACGGCAATGTGGTAGGCATGGGCGAAGCTCTATTCCAAGTGCGAGATACACTTCCAACTTACCGTGGCCAGAATGAGCAAAGCATGGCCCTTGCCGCCATCGCCTTTGCCAAAGCCTCAAACCGCAAGCGCATTATGGCGGCCACCACCTCGATCGGCCCCGGCGCATTGAACATGGTCACCGCCGCAGCCGTGGCTCATGTGAACCGTATTCCACTTCTGCTTTTGCCCGGCGATGTCTTCGCCAACCGCAAACCCGATCCGGTTCTGCAACAGATCGAAGATTTTGGTGATGGCACCATGTCGGTCAATGATTGTTTCAAACCTGTGTCGCGCTATTTTGACCGCATCATGCGACCAGAGCAATTAATCCCGGCGCTGGCCCGCACCATGGCCGTGCTCACTGATCCTGCTGAATGCGGCCCCGTAACACTTGCCCTTTGCCAAGATACCCAAGCCGAAGCCTATGATTATCCAACTCACATGTTCGAAGAACAAATCTGGAGCTTCCGCCGGTCGCGCCCTGATGAAGATGAACTATCGCGCGCCATCACAGCTCTCAAAGCTTCGAAGAAACCGGTTATCGTTTCTGGTGGCGGGGTGAATTATTCAGAGGCCAATGCAGCCCTTGCAGCCTTCGCTGATGCCCATGGCATTCCCGTTGTTGAAACCCAGGCTGGCAAATCATCGCTGCCCTTCACCCATTCTCTCAATATGGGAGCTGTGGGTGTGACAGGCACAACCGCCGCCAATGATGTGTGTAATGACGCTGATCTGGTTCTTGCGGTGGGAACGCGGCTGCAAGATTTCACCACCGGTTCTTGGACGCTCTTTCAAAATGCGGCCAAGAAAATCATTGGCCTCAATACCCAGATCTTTGATGCTGGTAAACACCGCGCCCTTCCTTTGGTGTGCGATGCGCGTGTCGGCCTTGAAGAACTCTCAACCAATCTCGGCAAATGGATGGCCCCTGCAGATTGGACAGCAAAAGCCAAAACAGGCTTCAAATCCTGGATGAAAATTGCCGACACTTATACAGCAGCGGGCAATCAGGAGCGCCCGTCAGACGCGCAAGTCATCGGCTCGGTTCAGCGCGCGTTGGGTCGCGACATCACAGTCATGTGTGCCGCTGGTGGCCTGCCCGGTGAACTGCATAAAATGTGGCAGGCCAGTTACCCTGGCTCCTATCACATGGAATATGGTTTCTCCTGCATGGGCTATGAAATTGCCGGCGGCCTTGGCATTAAATTGGCAACACCTGACAAGGATGTTGTCGTGATGGTGGGTGATGGTTCTTACATGATGATGAATTCGGAGCTTTCGACATCTGTGATGCTCGGCCAGAAACTCACCGTGGTGCTGCTTGATAATCGCGGCTTTGGTTGCATCAACCGCCTGCAACACGGCACCGGTGGCGAACGCTTCAACAATCTCTATGATTACAATGTAAAGCAAGAAGTCTCGCCCAATATTGATTTTGCTGCCCATGCCGCTGCTCAAGGTGCAATCGCGATGAAAGTGGCATCGCTTGCCGATCTTGAACAAGCCCTCAAAGACTCCAAGAAAAACACCCGCACCACTGTAATCGTGATCGACACTGATCCCATGATCTCAACTGATGCTGGTGGCGCATGGTGGGATGTTGGTGTGCCTGAAGTTTCGGTACGTCCGCAAGTTTTAGCAGCACATGAAAAACACGAACAAGGTCGCGCCAAGCAGAAATTGGGAAATTGAAAATGTCAAAGCTCCTCGTTAAGCCAAAAAAGAAACAGGGCCGTGTGATCAGCGTCACGCCTAAATCTGCCAAGTGGAAATATGTGGGCTTTGAGGTTTGGAAAAACCCTGAGGGCAAAACCGCCAAAGGCCATGAAGAAAAGCGCGAGATCTGCCTGGTATTCATCTCCGGCAAAGGCAAAGTCACCGTGGGCGGCAAAGATTTTGGTGTGATCGGCGAACGCATGTCACCTTTTGAAGGCAAGCCATGGTCGGTCTATGTGCCACCCAAATCAAAATGGAAAGTGGAAGCCACAACTGATCTCGTGATTGGTGTGTGTTCGGCCCCTGCCAAGGGCAAGCTTGAAGCTCAGATTCTTGCACCAGACACGTTATCTC
>JAYVXY010000078.1:0-7205 GCA_043784785.1 Aestuariivirga sp.
GGCACGCGCAGAACCATGCGCAGCACGTTGCCAGCGGGTTCCAAATAATAAGCGGCCAGCCAATCGACAAATTTGCGGTGGGTTTCAGTCATGGGCGGCATATCAAACCGTCTGATCACATCACGCAGTTTCATGTTTGTGGGAACTTGGGGCCTGACCTCCCATACCACGCCAATAACCGCGCGCGTTCCCAGCGGCACTTCCACATAATCGCCAGCGGCTAGCACTATCCCCTCCGGCACGTGGTAGGAATAGGCTTGGGCTAAAGCCAACGGCAGCAACACATCAGCTATGGCGGAATCGGTGGTCATGGTTGAGGATTAGACTTTGAAGTGCTCTGCTTCCAGCCTTATATGGGGGGCCATGCTTGATCGTCCAGCCCAGCTTAACCCTGTTCATGCCAGCGAGACGCTCTATCTCGAACCGGCGATGCTGGCGGCCAAGCTTCGGGGTGAGCGCGATTTGACGCTGCTGGAAAGTGTGATGCGCCATGAGCATTTGGGGCGCTATTCATTTTTGGCGTGTAATCCATCACACAGTTTGCGTGTCGAAAATGGCGTTGCTTCATGGGATGGTGTGGCTTTGACAGAGCAACCCCTCGAATTTATCCGCCGCATATTGCATGACAACAAATCTGAATTGATTGCGGGTCTGCCACCATTTCAAGGTGGCCTTGCGGGATATATTTCTTATGAATTTGGCAAAAGCTTGGAGGCTCAATCAAAGCTGCCGGATTTTGAGCGGCTCTGTCCTGACCTGATTTTGCACCAATATGATACGGTGATGGGGTTTGATCATTTGCAGCAGCGGGCCTGGATTTTTGCGCGCGAAGAGACTGAGATTGAGCGGCTCGAAAAAATGATGAAACGTAAGGCATCAGCCATCGGTGCTGCTGTCATAGAAGGTTGGCAATCCAATTTTTCGCGTGATGCCTATGAAAAAGCTGTTGCCAAGATTGTTGACTACATTCTGGCGGGTGATATTTTTCAGGCGAATCTTACCCAGTGTTTTTCGGCTTCCATTCCACAAGGCTTTGATGCGTTCGCCCTGTTCCGAAAACTGCGTGACAAGAACCCCGCCACATTCGCGGCTTTTCTGGATTATGGCGATGTGCAGATTGCTTCGAGTTCACCTGAACGTTTGGTGAGATGCGACGGTGTGGTTGCCGAAGCGCGCCCCATTAAAGGCACGCGCAAGCGCGACAATGATCCATCCCGCGATGCCGAGTTGATCATGGAGCTGCAAGCCAGCCGCAAAGACCGCGCTGAAAATGTGATGATTGTTGATTTGTTGCGCAATGATCTCTCGCGTATTGCCAAGCCCGGCACCGTGCGCGTGCCGGTGCTGTGCGGTTTGGAAACTTATGCCAATGTGCATCATCTGGTTTCGGTTGTAACAGGTGATCTGCGAGTTGGTCTTGATCAGATTGACCTGTTAAAGGCGATTTTTCCGGGCGGCTCAATTACGGGTGCGCCTAAAATTCGGGCGATGGAAATCATTGCGGAGCTTGAGGGGCAGGCGCGCGGTGTTTATTGTGGTGCCATCGGTTATCTCGGTTTTAATGGTGCGTGTGATTTCAACATCGCCATTCGCACGGCGCTGTTTTCAAAAGGCAGAGCGTATGTTCAAGGTGGCGGCGGCATTACCGCAAGGTCAGAGCCAGCTGCTGAATATGAGGAAAGCCTGACCAAGATCAAGCGCATCATGGAGGCGTTTGCGCCATGATCTTGATCATCGATAATTATGACAGTTTTGTTTTTAACATTGCACGTTATTTTGAAGAATTGGGTGCCGCCACAAAAGTGGTGCGCAATGATCAATTGCGTGCTGATGATTTGAAAGCCAAGGCGATTGTGATTTCGCCCGGCCCCTGCACGCCGCACGAAGCGGGGGCTTCAATGGATATCATGCGCGACTATTCCGGCAAGCTGCCTATTCTTGGCATTTGTTTAGGCCACCAAGTCATGGGCGAAGTTTTTGGTGGCGTGGTGAAACGTGCCAAGCGACCGATGCATGGCGACAGTTCTGAGATTGTGCATGATGGCACAGGTGTGTTTGCCAATTTGCCGCAACGCTTTTCGGCCGGGCGCTATCATTCATTGATCGTTGAGCAAGTGGAAGAAACAGACTTGGATGTCACAGCGCGCAGCGATGATGGCGAGATCATGGGGTTGAAACACAAGCACCATCCCACTTTCGGTGTGCAGTTTCATCCGGAGTCGATCTTGACCGAACATGGCTATGACTTGCTGCGCAATTTTCTGGGGCATGTGGCATGAGTGTTGTTTGGTTCAATGGAGAACTATTCGAAGACTCTATTTCGATTGATCCCGCTGATCGTGGATTGATGCTGGGTGATGGGCTGTTTGAAACAATCGCTGTTATCGGCGGAAACCCGATTTGGGCGAATGAGCACCTGGCACGAATGTCACAGGCGGCGGAAGAATTGGGCCTTGGTTTTGATGAAGCACAGTTGCGAACGGCAATCGGATTTGTGTTGAAGCGAAGTTCGGCGCCTGGTGAAGTGATGCGGATTACACTGACGCGTGGTGTTACATCGCGCGGGCTGGCGGCACCGACCCAAAGCCCCAGCCTCATGGTTTCATTGTTGCCTTTCGATTCTGCCAAACAACCACAGGCCATCACTCTGGCAACTTCAAAAATCAGACGCAACCAATGGGCCCCGTCGTCTCGACATAAAACGCTGTCCTATATTGATAATGTCGCGGCGGCGCGTGAAGTGGCGGGACGGGCCGATGATGCCTTGATGTTGAACGCTGAAGGCTATGTGGCCTGCTCGACTGTTGGTAATGTATTTCTTTTGCGCGGTGCAGAGCTGATCACACCGCAGGATGATCAAGGTGTTTTATGTGGCATTACACGCGCTAAAATATTGAAGCATGCTCAGGAATTTGGATTAAGGGCGCGGCAAGCCATCGTTACACGCGATGAAATATATTCTGCCGATACTGTATTCCTGACCAATAGTTTGAGGCTTGTCACGCCTGTCACAAAGCTGGATGATAGGACTCTTGGAACCAAGTCTGTGCAACATATTAAGGATTATTTGAAAGGTCTCTCCCCATGAAATTTTTTGCTGATACGGCTGATGTTGCTGAGTTGCGCGAGCTTAAGGATTTGGGCCTACTGGATGGTGTGACCACCAACCCGTCGCTGATTGCCAAGTCTGGCCGGAAATTTACCGAAGTGATCGCCGAGATTTGTTCCTTCGTTGAGGGCCCGGTGAGTGCCGAAGTGGCGGCACTGGATTTTGATGGCATGATGAAAGAGGCCAATGTTCTGCGCAAGATTGCCAAGAACGTGACCGTGAAAGTGCCGCTGACTCTGGAAGGCCTCAAGGCCTGTCGCGTGCTATCTGGCGAAGGCACGATGGTGAATGTGACCTTGTGCTTCAGCCCCAACCAAGCATTGCTGGCGGCCAAGGCTGGTGCCACGTTTATTTCACCGTTTGTCGGAAGGCTGGATGATATTCATCAGGACGGCATGGAGCTGATTGCTGAAATTCGCCAGATCTATGACAATTATGATTATGACACCAACATCCTTGTGGCCTCGGTTCGCACCGCCAATCACATCAAGGAAGCGGCTTTGATCGGCGCTGATTATGCCACAGCGCCAGCCGCCGTTTTAAAAAGTCTCGTCAAGCATCCGTTGACTGATAAGGGCATTGAGCAATTTCTGGCGGATTGGAAGAAGACTGGACAATCAATCGCGTGATTCTTGAGCACGCCATTCTGGATGTGAAGCCAGAGCAAATGGAAGCCTATGAGGCAGCGCTCAAACAAGCGCTGCCTTTCATTGCTGCAACGTCCGGGTTTATCAAACTGGATGTGCGGTCGTGTCTTGAAACAGCGGGCCGATATTTGCTGCTGGTTGAGTGGGAAAAGCTTACAGACCATACAGTGGGGTTTCGGCAGTCTGAGCGCTATGCCGAATGGAAGAAGCTGTTACATCCATTCGATGCGCCGTTTCCCGCCGTTGAACATTATGGCGAGCCGGTAGCGAGCCGTTAGGAAACGTCAACCTTTTTGGCGTTGAATGGATTGATGGGTGAATTATTGCAATTTGGCTTAGATGTTGATGCGGCCGCGGTGGCTCAGAAATGGCTGAGCGCGCTGAAGTCTGAACGCCGTATGTCATCCAAGACTTTAGAGGCCTATGCCCATGATCTGGCCCAGTTTGGCGGATTTTTGGGCGAACATTTGGGCGAAGCTGTGGATATTGATGCGCTTACCAAGCTAACCGCCTCTGACTTTCGCAGTTTTATGGCCAAGCGCCGTTCTGCTGGCATTCAAAGCCGTTCGCTGGCGCGGCAGATGTCGGCCATTCGCTCGTTCTTTCGTTATGCCGAGCGCAATGATATTTTTAAATGCGCGGCTCTGGCAGCGGTGCGCGCGCCAAAAATTGCCCATTCCATTCCGCGGCCACTTCCTGAACATGCGGCACGGCGCGTGGCGGCGGTCGATGTGTTTGACGGCGATGAGCCATGGGTGCAGGCGCGCGATGCTGCTGTGTTGACGCTGCTTTATGCTTGCGGGCTGCGGATTTCGGAGGCGCTTTCGCTAACCTCCAAGCAGGTGCAGTCCAACCCATTGGTTATTTTGGGCAAGGGCGGCAAGACGCGCCTTGTGCCCATGGTAAAACTGGCTGAGGACGCGATTGCCAATTACATGCGGCTTTGCCCCTTGGTGCTGGTTCCGCAAGGGCCGCTGTTTCGCGGGGTCAAGGGTGGGCCGCTTTCACCGCGGATCATTCAATTGTTGATGGAGCGGATGCGCGGTGCCCTGAATTTGCCTGACACGGCAACGCCACATGCTCTGCGGCATTCATTTGCTTCACATCTTTTGGGCAATGGTGCTGATTTGCGGGTGATCCAGGATTTGCTGGGCCATGCAAGCCTATCAAGCACGCAGGTCTATACGGAAGTGAACCGTTCCCATTTGCTGGAACAATATCGCAAGGCGTTTCCACGCAGTTGAGTGTTGGCGCGATTTAACGTAATCCATCTTCATGCCAAAAATTGATCATGTTACCCCAAATGAAACACTGCCTAAACATGCCGATGCCGTCATCATTGGTGCGGGCATTATCGGCATTTGCACAGCGCTTGAGCTTCGGGAACGTGGCCTATCGGTTGTCGTCGTTGAGAAGGGCGAAGTGGCGGCTGAACAATCCAGTCGCAATTGGGGTTGGGTGCGCCAGATGGGCCGTGATGCGCGCGAGATTCCGCTGATCCTTGAAGCGCTGAAACTGTGGCGCGGCATGAACGAGCGCGTGGATGGCGAAACAGGTTTCAGGCAATGTGGCATTGCCTATCTGGCCGAGACTGATGACGAGATGGCGGTAAAGGAAAAATGGTACCGCGAAAACGCTGTGCCGCATGGTTTGCAAACCCGCATGATTGGCGCTGCCGAAATTGCTTCCCTATTGCCCGGATCGACGATCAAGTGGAAAGGGGCGATGTATACGCCTGATGATTGCCGGGCTGAGCCCTTCATTGCTGTGCCAGCGATGGCGAAGGGGTTGCAAGCCAAGGGCGGACAGATTTTTACAAATTGCGCGGCACGCGGCCTTGAAACATCAGCGGGCCGGGTGAGTGCTGTTGTGACGGAACGCGGTGTGATTGCCACTGATACTGTTGTGCTTGCGGGTGGATATTGGTCGCGGCGGTTTCTTCACAATATCGGCATTTCATTTCCGCAATTGGGCGTGGTCAATTCCGTGATGCGCACTGAACCACTTGAGACAGGCATTACCACCACATTTTCGGGCAATAAATTCGCCGTGCGCAAAAGACTGGATGGTGGATATACCATTACGCATAATCATTTTTCGGTAGCCGATATTGTGCCGGATTCATTTCGGCTCTTGCAGGAATTTTGGCCCGCATTTCTGCTTGATCGCAAGGGCTTGAAACTGCGTTTGGGCAAGCGCTTTATCGAAGAGGTGAGCCTCAAGCGCCGCTGGGGGCTTGATGAGCAATCACCATTTGAGAAAATTCGCATTGCCGATCCTGAACCTGTTCATTGGATTTTGGATGCTGCTGCCGATGCTTTGAAAAAAGCCTTTCCGCGTTTCGAAGGTTTGCAAAATGCTGAACGTTGGGGTGGGCTGATTGATGCCACACCTGATGCGGTTCCGGCCATTGACGCGTTGACACAGCAACCGGGGCTGTTTCTGGCTTCGGGGTTTTCAGGCCATGGCTTTGGTTTGGGGCCGGGGGCTGGAAAATTGATGGCTCAAATCATCATGGGCGAGAGGCCTTGTGTTGATCCCTCGCCGTTTCGATTTAGTCGGTTTAGCGATGGCAGCAAGCTGAAACCCACCACCGGGCTTTAGTTAAGTCAAGCCGCTTTGCGATCCGCAAGTTCCATGGCGCGGGTGACGGTGTCGATCAGCTCCTGGGGCTGAACCGGCTTGCGCATGAATTCAAAGACTTTCAAATTTGTGGCGCGCAATTGTGTCGAGCGCTCCACATCTGCCGTTACCATTACAAATTCGGATTTTGATCCCATGATCTGCAAGGTTTCAACAACGTCCAGACCATTTTTCAGACTGCCCAGACGGAAGTCGAAAAGGCCAAGTGCAAAGGTTTGATCGACGGCAAATTCAACTGCGCTTTCAGGATCAGCGAAACCTTTGACCTTGTAACCACAATCTGTCAGCAACTCAGCCACGCTTGTCAGCAGATCGACGTCATCGTCCAAGATTAGGATATCAATGTCTTTTTTTGTCACGGTCATGTTTTAGTCCCCTTATGTCCATAATTATAACAAAGCGGGCTTGAATTCGGCTTAAGGGAATTGTTCAAACTTTAGGCAAATGCAGCATTCAACTATGGATTGCACGCCCGGTTACAGCCATGGCAGCTTCCTTGACGGCTTCTGAAAGCGTTGGATGGGCATGGCAGGTGCGGGCCAAGTCCTCAGAAGAACCACCAAATTCCATCAAAACCGCAACTTCATGGATGAGTTCATCAGCCTGCGCGCCGATGATGTGGCAGCCGAGAACTTTGTCGGTCTTGGCGTCGGCCAAGATTTTAACAAAACCATCGGTTGTCTGGTTGGCTTTGGCCCGGCCATTGGCCAAGAATAGAAACTTGCCGACTTTGTAGTTAATATTTGCCGCCTTTAGCTCCTCTTCGGTTTTACCAACAGAAGCGAGTTCGGGCGAAGTGTAAACCA
>JAYVXY010000079.1:0-2135 GCA_043784785.1 Aestuariivirga sp.
CGTGTTGGGACTGCCGACGATGGGCAGCGAGGATATTATGATCGGGCTTGATCTGGCCAAGGATCTGGGTGTGACACTGGGCGACAAACTCAATGTTACCGCCTCGGCGACTAGTTCGCGCACGCTGAATGTCAGTGCCATTTTTGATCTGGGCAATCGCGGGGCCAATTCCCGCTCGACCTATGTTTCATTGCGCACAGCGCAGGCGCTTTCAAACCTTTCGGGCGGCGTCACCACCCTTGAGGTGACGGTCACCGATGTCTATGCCGCCGACACAATCGCGACTGCGATTCAAGCCAGCATCGGTATGCAAGTGGACAGCTGGATTAAAACCAACGCGCAGTTTTTCACGGCGGTGAATGCACAAAAGCTTTCGAGCACCGTAATACGATTTTTTGTCGGCCTTTCGGTGGCCTTTGGTATCGCCAGCGTTTTGGCGGTTTCTGTCATTCAAAGGTCAAAAGACATCGGCATATTGCGGGCTATGGGCGCTTCGCAGCGGCAAGTCTTACGGGTCTTTCTGCTGCAGGGCGGGTTATTGGGGTTTTTCGGTTCGCTCCTGGGCTCGACGCTTGGAGCTGCGGCGATGGTGCTTTTTCAAAAATATTCGCGCCAAGCTGATGGCAGCGAGTTGTTTCCGTTGGTGATTGATAATTTTCTGTTCATCGAGGCGATCGCTTTAGCTGTTGTAACCGGAGTTTTAGCCGCTGCGGTTCCGGCTATACGCGCGGCAAAGCTTGACCCTGTGGTGGCGATCCGTGGTTGAAAATCCGATCATTTTCAAGCTTGAGAACGTCACCAAAACCTATGACGTGGGTCGGCCTAACGCTGTTGAGGTTTTGCACGGGCTTGATCTGGAGCTGCGGCGCGGCGATTTTGTCGCCCTTACCGGCCCCTCGGGCTCCGGGAAAAGCACATTGCTTAACATCATTGGGTTGCTTGACCGGCCTACCTCGGGCAAACTGTTTATCAATGGTGAAGAAACCGGCCTGCTCAATGATCAGGAAACCACAAAACTGCGAGGCCACAGTATTGGCTTTGTATTTCAATATCATTGCCTAATCACAGCCTTCACGGCGTTGGAAAATGTGATGATGCCGATGCTGGTCAATCGCGAATTTCCCGACGATGCCATGCGCCAGCGCGCCCATCTTTTGCTCGCCGACATGGGCCTGGCTGAACGTGAGAATAATCTGGCCAACAACATGTCCGGCGGGCAGCAGCAGCGCGTGGCCATCGCCCGCGCTTTGGCGATGCAGCCGGCGCTGATTTTAGCGGACGAACCCACAGGCAATCTCGATTCAAAATCCGCCGACGTGGTGTTTGAGATGATGCGTAAGGTAAATGTCGACAATGGCACGGCCTTTTTAATCGTCACACATAACGAAATACTGGCGAAACGCTGTGACCGGATCATCGACGTTGTTGACGGCCGGATTGTTAAAACACAGTAAAACATATCGCAAAGGACGGTTTATGACGACACTTTCTCCAGATCTCCTCGCCAAAATGAATGACTATTGGCACGCAGCCAACTACATTTCTGTGGGGCAGATCTATCTGCAAGATAATGTTTTACTTCAGGACCAGCTAAAGCTTGAACATGTCAAAACTCGCCTGCTCGGACATTGGGGCACAACGCCGGGTTTGAACTTTTTATATGTTCACCTCAACCGGCTGATCAAGCAGCATGATATTAACATGATGTATGTGATCGGGCCGGGCCACGGCGGGCCGGGCATTGTGGCCAACGCCTATCTTGAAGGCACATATACCGAGCGTTATCCGGCTATAGAGCGCAGCGCCAATGGATTGCACCGGCTGTTCCGGCAATTTTCCTGGCCCTATGGCATCTCCAGCCATGTCGCGCCCGAAGTTCCCGGTTCAATTCACGAAGGCGGTGAGTTGGGCTATTCACTGGCCCATGCCTATGGCGCCGCTTTTGACAATCCGGATTTGATTGTTGCCTGTGTGGTAGGGGATGGCGAGGCTGAAACCGGCGCATTGGCCACCAGCTGGCACTCGAACAAGTTTCTCAATCCCGCCCGCGATGGTGCGGTTTTGCCGATTTTGCATCTCAATGGTTTCAAGATCGCCAATCCCACAGTGCTGGCGCGCATCAGCAAAGACGAACT
>JAYVXY010000080.1:0-2135 GCA_043784785.1 Aestuariivirga sp.
AACCCCTTCGAGGGAAGACGGAACATACATGGAACGAAATTGGACGGCTGTCAAGTATAAAATCATAGTATAGGGAAATATATTTTGGTTCCATTTCCGTGCTCAATGATCATCGCCTTCACCCATCCACATTCGCCAATAGGCTACGCGGACGGGGAGAAGGCAATAGTGATTGAGCTTCAGACTATCCCGCACTTCCAACCAACATCGGCTTTGGCGTGTAGAGTTTTGGGAACAGGCCTTTCAGGTTTTCGACCTTGGGCAGATCGTTGATGGAGATATAGGGCTCGCCAGGGTGCAAGGTTGCGTAGTCTTAATGATAGGCTTCGGCGGGGAAGAATGTTTTGGCCATCTCGATTGTAGTGACAATCGGCGCCTTGAACACACCGCTTTTTCCGAGTTGTTGGATGTATGCTTCAGCAACTTGTTTCTGTGCGTCGGTTTGCGGAAATATGGTAGAGCGATATTGCGTGCCGGAATCTGGGCCTTGGTAATTCAGTTCGGTGGGATTATGCGCAACGGAAAAATAGACCTGCAATATCGTACCATAGTTGACAACCGCAGGGTCAAAAGTAATTTTGACCGATTCCGCATGGCCTGTGGTTCCAGTGCTCACGGTTTCATATTCAGCAGTGTTAGCTTTGCCACCAGAATAGCCGGATACAGCGGCCTTAACGCCGTTTAAATGCTGGAAAACGGCCTGCATGCCCCAGAAGCAGCCACCTGCGACTACCGCTGTTTCCTGTTTTGCGCTTGCGTCAGCCGATTCGAGCATGGCTGGAGGCGGCACGACAACGGCACTTTCGGCATAGCTGGTTGTGGGCAAGGAAAAACTGAGGGCGGAGACGGTGAGCAGGGCGGCAGCGGCTAAGCCGACGATATTGCGATGAGGTGCGTTTTTGACTTTCTGCAAAGGATTATTCATATTCGACTTCCTTGGGTTGAACAAATCAGGCGGCGTTTCTTACCACCCTATGTGCCGATCAGAGCAAGCGATGTAAATTCACTTCGTCTCATATAAATGTGATTGCGCGGTGTTGGGCCGTTGGCCTTTAAAGCTGGCGCTCGAATTCCTTAGCTTGGTTCCAGAGTGCATCCATTTCTGCGAGATTGGAATCCTTTGGTTCCTTGCCGCGTTTTTCCAATTCAGTTTCAATAAACCGAAAGCGGCGTTCGAACTTCGCGTTGGTCTGGCGCAGGGCAGCTTCAGGATCAATTGCCAAATGCCGGGCCACATTGGCCAGCGCAAACAGCACATCACCAAACTCCGCTGGCTTATCCGCATCAGCAGCGGCGCGGAGTTCGGCTATTTCTTCCGTGATCTTGTCATAGACGTTGTCAACCGATGGCCAATCGAAACCCGCCTTGGCCGCCTTGGATTGAAGTTTCACGGCACGGGTTAATCCGGGCAGGGCGAGCGGCACTGCATCAAGCAAACCTTGTTTCGGTTGGCTTTGCCGCTCCTTGGCCTTGTTCGCCTCCCAAAAGCCTTTGGCCACGCCAGCAGCCTTGGCCTCAGCACCTCCAAACACATGCGGATGGCGGCGGATCATCTTGCGCACCACGGCCTCGATCACATCATCAAAGGTGAAGCTGCCTTCTTCAGCCGCCATTTGCGCATGGTAGATGGGCTGCAACAACAGATCGCCAAGCTCTTCGCACAGGTCAGCCTTGGAGCCGCGCTCAATGGCATCTGCCACCTCATAGGCTTCTTCAATGGTGTATGGCGCTATTGTTGTGAAGTCTTGTTCCAGGTCCCAGGGGCAGCCAGTGATGGGCGTTCGCAACGCTTTCATTATTGCGAGAAGCGTGGCGATATCACGGGGATTCATCTGGGTCGGATCGTCAGTCTTCATGCCATAGCTTTCATTCGCATAATATATATTATGGAATATAAATTCCATAATATAAGCGTTATATGGGGTATAAATTTCATAATATGTTTTTGCCTTGGAGGTGGATTATCTTCCCCCATCAATGTGATAAGGCGCAATCCTATACTAATCTATCACTTCGGTGCTGTGTCTTTGGGCCAATCATGCGGTTTACAACTGGCCACCTTATTGGAGTCTTTGTCCCAAACATTATCCATGCAGTCAAACCAATAAGGCGTCTTCTTGGTCCAGTCGCTGGTG
>JAYVXY010000081.1:0-7162 GCA_043784785.1 Aestuariivirga sp.
ACCATGATCAAAGGCATCCGCCTCACGGGTGATGAAGATGAAATCGATTGCCGCCACGAAAAAATCAAAGGTTTGGTGCTGCGCACTGAGTTTGTAAAAAAGGCTTGATCCTTAATTTTTCGGCATCTCGCTCAAAATCAAAACATCCAATTCCTTATCCGGTGTAAAATCTTTCTTCTTCACCTCGAATGTCGTCGGCCCGATTTTGGTCACCCCATCCATGCAGAAACTTACAAGGGCGGCAGGGTTTTCCTTATCCACCACCAGTCTGAAATTCTCAATCGCGCCAGACCAGTTTGCTCCAGTCGTTAGAATATATTGCAATGTCTTCTCATTTAAGAATGGTTGGTCAGTCGAAACAGTCTTCAATTTCCCACTGATTGCCGCGCGTGCGCTGCTATCTACACAATAGGTTTTCTCGTCGCGCGCGACAATGTCGGGCAGCTCTGAATAGAACGCCGCCCCAACGGCTGGAATATATTTATGGCTCACATGCAAAATCGCATTGGCCGGAAAATCCTGGTTCCAGTAATAGGTTGATTTTAAGGCCCAGGACGGTGTGGCCCCACCGTCTTCCACAAGAATGGCACCTTTTTTCACCAGGCCGTCGATCTTCGCGACCGGCAACCGCGACACAAATCCGCGCGTCGCTTCCGCCATCGGGTTGAGCGGAATGTTCAGGGCCTTCAACTCATCCGTCACATCTAGCCCGCCGGAAAGGGCGCGCATTTCCAACTGGGTTGCCACCGGCTTGCCTTCAACGGTCAATTGAAAATCCAAGAAATTGTCTTGCTCAGGCTTTGGCACAGAAGTGTCTGAGTTGAGATAAACCTCAGGGTCAATCATCGGCATTGGAAACGCCACAAGATAGTTCTGGGTTTCCTTCGCATCATTGCGGAACTCATAGTCCACACGCACTTGGCTGGGTGAAACAAACAAATCTTCCGATTGCATGGTCACGCCATCGGCCCGCACAAGGATCAATCCGCCAGCCCCCATTTCAGCAACCGAGTCATTGGCGAGGGCCACCGTGCTCATCATCAAAAGAAAAAACAGTGAGCACTTCAGCATTTCAAATCACTCCAATGGAATGAACATCTTACGGGTTCAAAAATTCCGCGCAATTGGGGGCAGGCGTATTGCCCCAAGGCATCAACGGCACAGTCGACGTTGAGTTCTGCGGCGAACCATCCACCAATTTGTCGGTATAACTCAAATACACCAAAACATTGCGCTTGGGGTCACAGCCACGCACAATATGCATGGTTTTGAAAAACAACGATCGGCGTTGTTCATAGATATTATCACCCTGCGCAAATTTCGCTGTGATGGTCACGGGCCCCACCTGCCTGCAAGCCAGTGAGGTTTCCGACCGCTGCTCGGCAAATCCAGCCCAGCCCGACCAGCCACCCTGTTCTGGGACCGTAAAATAACAAGCAATACCAGTTACTTGCGGGTCATCAATAACGTAAGTTGCGAGCTTTGCGTCGGGCGAAAGCAGGTGGAACACAGTGTTTTTCTTAAAAATCAGCTCAGGGTCATCCTGCGCCAATGCCACACTCGAAAACCCGAACAAAACCAAAGCCATAGCACTCAAAAACTTCAACATCTCTGCATCTCCAAACCAAGTTATACACCTAGATAGGAATTATATCAGGCATTTCAAGAGCTATTTTTGAGGCGTTTAAACCCTTGTTCCAAATCAGCAATCAAGTCAAACGGGTCTTCCAATCCAATATGAAGCCGCAAACATGGGCCTTCAGCTGTCCATTGGGTGGCCGTTCGATTTGGCGTAAATGGCACCACCAAGCTTTCAAACCCGCCCCAGCTAAAGCCCATGCCAAAAAGCTCTAATCCGTCCAACATCTTGGTCACTGCTTCTTCAGCAAATGGTTTAAGCACAATCGAGAATAGCCCTGATGCACCCATGAAGTCGCGCTTCCAAATCTCGTGCCCCGGCGCATTGGAAAGCGCGGGATAGAGCACAGTTGCCACTTCATCACGCCCGCGCAACCATTGAGCAACGACCAGAGCATTTTTCTGGTGGCGCTCCAGCCGCACATCCAGCGTGCGTAGCCCGCGCAAGGCCATGTTCATATCATCCGGCCCAGCAAACATGCCAAATGCCTCATAAGCTGCCTTGAATTGTAGCCATGTCGCTTCACTGCAAACCACAGATCCCATCATCACATCGGAATGGCCGGCAATATATTTGGTCACGGCTTGCACCGAAACATCGCAACCATGGGCAAAGGCTTTGAAATAATGACCACCGCTCCATGTATTGTCGAGAATGGCCAAAGCCCCATACGCATGAGCAACGCCAACAATGGCCGGCACATCCTGCACCTCCATCGTCTGCGAGCCGGGACTTTCGAGATAGATCACTTTCGTGTTGGGCCGCATCAATGACGCAATACCCTTGCCGATCAGCGGGTCATAATAGGTCGTTTCGATTCCCAGCTTCGTCAACATCGTATCAATCAATGTACGGGTCGGCCAATAACAAGTGTCGACCATCAGCAAATGATCGCCCGATTTCAGAAACGCCAGCAATGCTGTCGAAATCGCCGACATGCCAGACGGCGTCACCTTGCACATGTGTCCGCCTTCAAGGGCGGCAATTGCGGTTTCCAAAGCGCGCGAGGTCGGCGTGCCATAGCGGCCATAAGAATATTCCAAATGATGCCGATCCTTCAGCGTGGCAACATCGGGAAATAGAAACGTCGAGGCATGATAAACGCCCGGATTCACCATGCCGTGTTCAGCAAATTCCCGGCCCACATGGCTCAGCCTCGTGGCGGGTTTCAGTTTCGATTGATCTTTGATTTTCTTAGCCATGAATTTCTTATAGCAGGCCCAAAACACTTGGCCATGGTGTTTGCGCACAAACTCGTTTAAGGCCCGCCATTCATTCCCTCATTTTGAAAAGTTAATTGATCCGTGGCATTTCCGCAAACTCCTTTACCCATCACCCGTGCGCTTGTTGAGCGTAAATATGACGAACCAACCCCGGTTCAGCTTGCTGTGCTTGAAGCCAAGGCTGAGGGCCGCGACATGGTGGTTTCCGCCCAAACCGGCTCCGGCAAGACTGTAGCTTATGGTTTGGCCATCGCTCCAACGCTTCTGGGCGACTTGATGCAGTTTGATTATGAGTCCGATCCGCAAGCCCTGATTGTTGCTCCAACGCGCGAACTGGCCTTGCAGGTTGAGCGCGAGCTGGCCTGGCTCTATCAATACACTGGTGCCCGCATCATCGCTTGTGTGGGCGGCATGGACCCTTCGCGCGAACGCCGTAGACTAGATCAAGGCGCACATATCATCGTCGGCACACCGGGTCGCCTGCGTGACCATTTGGAGCGCGGCGCATTAAAGATTGGCGAACTCAAAGCCGTGGTTCTCGATGAAGCCGACGAGATGCTCGATCTGGGCTTCCGTGAAGATTTGGAGTTCATCCTCGAAGCTACACCAAAAACCCGCCGCACCCTGATGTTCTCGGCCACCATGCCGAAAACCATTGCACTGATGGCTAAGAAATATCAGCGCGATGCCTTGCGCATTGAAGCCAAAGGATCAGAACGCGCCCACGCCGATATTGAATATCGCGCCATGCGGGTTGCCCCCAATGAAGTTGAACACGCCGTCGTCAATGTGTTGCGTTTGATCGAAGCGCCAAGTGCCATTGTATTTTGCAACACCCGTGAGCATGTGCGCCACCTTCATGCGACACTTTCAGAGCGCGGTTTTGCGGTTGTGAACCTGTCGGGTGAACTCAGCCAATCCGAACGCAACCATGCGCTTCAGGCTTTGCGTGATGGCCGTGCGCGTGTGTGTGTGGCAACCGATGTGGCCGCACGCGGCATTGATTTGCCAAACCTCACCCTCGTCATCCATGCCGATTTGCCCAATGACGCTGAAACACTTCAGCATCGTTCGGGCCGAACCGGCAGGGCAGGGCGCAAGGGTGTAAGCGTCTTGCTTGTTCCATTGTCGCGCCGCCGCAAGGCTGAGCAAATGCTGCAAACCGCCAAAGTTTTGCCAAGCTGGAGCGGTGTTCCGCAAGCCGATGAAATCCGAAGGCTTGATCAACAGCGCATGTTGCAAGATCCGATAATCACTCAAGCTGCCAGCGAAGAAGAACTGGATTTGGCCAAGAATGTTCTGGCCATGAAAACCCCAGAGGAAATCGCCGCAGCCTTGGTGCGCATTTACCGTGCACGTCTGCCAGCGGCTGAAGATGTATTTGATCCCGGCCCATCAACCAACAATGATTTCCGCGCCGCCGCCCCAACGCGCCGCAATGAACGTGACCGTGATCAGGGCCCGCGCAATTTCACCTGGTTCAAATTGGATATTGGCCGCAAGGATAATGCCGATCCAAAGTGGCTGCTGCCGATGATCTGTCGTCGCGGCAAAGTCACCAAGCCAGATATTGGTGCCATCAAAATCACTGACAATGAAACGCGTTTCGAAATCTCCAACGAAGCTGCCGAACGTTTTGCCGCTGCCATGGTGTTTGCTGATACGGATGATGCCGCCATCACTTTGCTTGATCCATCAGCACCCATTCCAAAATCGGATATGCCGCGCCCCAAAAAAGTTTACGAGGGCAAAAAAGAATTCGGCGCAAAGAAGCCCTATGAAGGCAAGAAATCCTTTGGTGACAAGAAGCCTTATGAAGCCAAAAAGAAATTCGAAGGCGATCGTCCAAATTACGAAGACCGTCCACCGCATCAAGGCGACAAACCAAAATTCGACCGTGGCCCGAAGAAGGATTTCAAACCAAAGTTTGATGGTGAAGCCAAGCGTGAATACAAGCCGCGCGTAGAAGGCGAAGCCAAACGCGAGTTCACACCGCGGGTCGAAGGCGAGCAACCCAAATATCCAGTGGCTAAACCCAAATTCAAAAAAGCCGCCCCATTCGCAGGTAACCCCGGCGACGCGCCATTTTTTAAGTCAAAGAAGTCGGCTTGGAAAGGCAAGAAGTAGGGGTTGTTATCCATCGCACACTACTCCCCAGAATCGTCATACCAGCGAAAGCTGGCGTCCAGCTAACCACAGTGTAAGCTGCCTAAAGGAAGACGGATTCCAGCTTTCGCTGGAATGACGGATTGTGAGGAGTTGCGTTGTAAAAGCGCAAGAATATCAAATGCCCGACCAAGATCCGAAAATGTCGCCTCTTCTCACCAGCCTACTGATGATCCTGCACAGAGGCAGCATCGGTGCCGCCGCATTGCTGGTTTTATTCATCGGCATCTTCATCTGGCAGCACGTCACTGCTGATCATCAATTGATCTTGGCGGGAAGCGATAGGGGCTTTCTCGGCCTGATGATTGTGCTGCTGGCATTCGCGCTCTATCTTGTCTGGTCAATCGGCAAAGAATTGAAAAAATCGGGGGCTTGATTGCGGCCCCCGAAGCCATTACGAAAGCGCCAAATCAGGGAATATCACGATGGGTAGTTTGTTAGAATCAGCCAAGCGCGTGGCCGATAAGAAAGATTGGATCAAAGGCGCCACGGGTGATTGGGAAATCATCATTGGCTTGGAAGTCCACGCCCAAGTGCTGTCCAAGGCCAAGCTGTTCTCTGGCGCATCGGCTGAATATGGTGGTGCTCCCAATGATCATGTGAGCTTTGTCGATGCGGCCATGCCCGGCATGTTGCCGGTAATCAATGAATTCTGCGTCGAGCAGGCGGTGCGCACCGGCCTCGGCCTCAAAGCCCAGATCAATGAAGTCTCGGTGTTTGACCGCAAAAACTACTTTTATCCCGATCTGCCGCAGGGTTATCAGATTTCGCAGTTCAAGCAGCCCATCGTCGGTGAAGGTGTTGTCACCATTGATCTGGATAACGCTAAATCCATTGAGATCGGCATTGAACGCCTGCATCTGGAACAAGACGCCGGAAAGTCGCTGCATGATCAGCACCCGAATATGAGCTTCGTTGATCTTAATCGCTCTGGCTGCGCGCTCATGGAAATCGTCTCTCGCGCCGATATGCGTTCGGCTGACGAAGCCAAAGCCTATGTGACGAAGCTGCGCCAGATCATGCGTTATCTCGGCACCTGCGATGGCAATATGGAGCAGGGTTCCATGCGTGCTGACGTGAACGTATCGGTGCGCAAGCCCGGCGCTGAATTTGGCACGCGCTGCGAAATCAAGAATGTGAACTCGATCCGCTTTATGGGGCAGGCGATTGAATATGAAGCCCGCCGCCAGATCGGCATTCTGGAAGATGGCGGCAAGATCGATCAGGAAACCAGGCTTTATGATGCCAAAAAGGGCGAAACCCGTTCCATGCGCTCCAAGGAAGAGGCGCATGACTATCGCTATTTCCCTGATCCTGACCTGTTGCCGCTGAAGCTTGATCCAGCCATGATCGCGTCGGTCAAAGCCAGCCTGCCGGAATTGCCGGACGAAAAGAAAGCCCGTTTCATGAAAGCCTATGGCCTTTCCGCCTATGATGCTGACGTGTTGGTACAGGAACAGCCTTCTGCTGATTTCTTTGAAACCGTAGCCAAGGGCCGCGATGGCAAGATCGCCGCCAATTGGGTGATCAATGAACTCTTTGGCCGCCTGAACAAAGAAGGTAAAACCATCGAAACGACGCCGATATCCGCTGCCCAGATTGGCGGCATTGTTGATTTGATTTCAGCCGGAACCATTTCCGGCAAGATCGCCAAGGATTTGTTCGAAATTGTGTGGACGGAAGGTGGCAACCCCGCTGACATCGTTCAAGCTCGTGGCATGATCCAGGTCACCGACATGGGGGCTATTGAAAAAGCCGTAGATGAAATTATCGCGGCAAATCCTGATAAAGTAGAGGCCGTTAAGCTCAAAGCCTCCATGCTTGGCTGGTTCGTGGGCCAAGTGATGAAAACCACTGGCGGCAAGGCAAATCCACAGGCGGTGAACGACCTGCTCCGCAAAAAGCTCGAAATTAACTAATAATTACAGTATTTTATTAACTATTTCCAATTGCCTATTTATTCAGCTATAGTCCGTGTGCTGATTATCAGTACACAAATGATTATAGGAGAGTGCTCCCATGGCCAAGCCAGCCAAGCGGGCAATTGTAAAAGCCGTGCCGAAGAAGAAAGCAGCGCCGAAACCTGCTGCAAAAAAGCTTACCGCTGCGAAAGCAACAGCCGTCCGCGGCCCCA
>JAYVXY010000082.1:0-21195 GCA_043784785.1 Aestuariivirga sp.
CCATCCCGAACTCGGCCGTAAATCACCCCAGCGCCAATGGTACTTCGTCTTAAGACGCGGAAGAGTAGGTCGCTGCCAGGCCTGCGAAAGACAGATATAAGCGGTTTTCTTAAAACCGCCCTTAACCTTCATTACGATAATTACAGACACCAAACCCGCCGATCCAGAAATGGACGGCGGGTTTTTGTGCGTGCTGTGCTTCATGATGTCAATCTGATAATTACGCCCTTATGGTATCAGCTGATTCCAACAGGCGCAGGTTAGAGCGTGGCATAATTTGCCTCGGGTTTCTTTCTGCCATCGTCTTTTTGGCTATGCTTCCAGCTATTTTGTATGGCCCGCCACTGGGGCATAGCCTTGCCAATAATCTGGTTTGGCTGTCTTCCTTTGATGCTGGCATTTGGCGGGGTGAGATTTATCCGCGTTGGTTGCCTGAACTTTGGTATGGGGCGGGGGCGCCGGATTTTTTCTTTTATGGGCCGCTTCCGTTTTGGGTTTCATCAACACTTGGCCGCACTGTCTGTTGGCATTGCGACGTGAGCAGCCTTCTCAATGCTGGCACATTGGTGATTTTGGCCCTGTCTGGCTTTGGCTATTACTTGTTCGCCAGCCGCTTTCTGGACCGTAACAAAGCGCTGATCGCAGCTGGGTTTTATATCATACTGCCCTATCACTTGATGATCGATTGGGGGGTGCGGCAAGCGCTGGGTGAACTTGCGGCGTTTTCAGTGTTTCCGTTTATCGCCTATTTTACAGTTGGCCTGTTTCGACGTGAACGGTGGAGCGGGATTGGATTGGCGCTGAGTGTTGCCGCACTTAGCCTCAGCCATTTGCCGTCTGTGGTTATTTGCGCTGCGGTTTTGGTGCCGATGACGGCCTATTATAGTTTTCGAAAAACGACTTGGAATGAGCGCCTATTGTTTATGAGCCGTGCTGCGGGGGTTGCGTTGCTGGGCTTGGGCCTTGCTGCATTTTATTGGTTGCCAGCCTTCGCGCTGCTTCCCGATGTTGCGTCACAAACCCTGTGGCAGACGGCATTCAACTGGTCGCACTGGTTGTTTTTCGATGGGCTGCCGGAGCCTAATGAGGCGCTGACCATATTGCTGAAAGTCTGGTTGATAGGGATCACGATTTTCATGCTTCTGTTCGTTCGGCGCTTGGTGAAGAATAAAGAGGTGGCTGTGTGGGTGTTGTTGCCCTTGACCATTGGCTGGGTTTTCATGACGCCCTTATCGTGGCCCCTGTGGAAGGCGCTGCCCTTCTTGCAAGCTATTCAATTTCCCTGGCGCTTTATGATGGTGGCGGAGTTTGGTGTTCCGCTTGCCATTACCTTTTTATTGCCGAGGCAACGGTTTGTTTTGTTGGCCGCCGGCACAACCTTGGTGATCATCAGTATACTGAGTGGTTTTGGTGGCTATCAACTTAGCCATATCATGGGGGTTCCACAGCAAATTGTTGATGGCAATGTGGCGGATCATTTATCAGCTTGGGAGTATCTGCCAAGAACCGCCTTTGAACCAATCATGAAACTGACCGGGAGCAAACGCGATGCTTTGCGCGCCGATTGGTCGGCCAATCCGGGCGAGCTTGCGCAAGCTTCGGTCTCGCCTGCTGCGAAGGTGAACGTTCAACAGCTAAGCTCGCGGCACTGGGTTGTTGATGTAGAGCAGGGTGAAGCACAGCACGTTATCTTCCGGCAATTCTATTGGAAATTATGGAAAGCCCATGATCTTGTGACCGGGCAAGAGATCACACTTTCAGCGGAGCCGAAATTTGGCTTGATCGAGTTTGACGCCCCCGTTGGTACCCATGAAATTTCGATTGATCTTGATTGGCATTGGTCGGAAGAACTGGGACTGTTGATTTCATTGATCAGCGCTGTGGCGTTAGGCATTTTCGTGTGGCGATGGCAATCAATGAGAGAGATTGAGGAGCACACATGAAAAACCCAATTGCCGTTTCATCGTGGAGTTTGCACCACCTGCTTGGCATCACGCATAGAAATGGGCCCGGCGCCTCAGCACCTCATATTGCCCATGAAACTTTTGGCCCAGCTAAAATAAGCCTTGAGCAATTGCCAAAGGAATTGGTGGCGCGGGGCTATACCCGCGTGGAACTTTGCCAGTTTCATTTTGCTTCGCAGGAACCGGATTATCTTAAGCGGATCGGAGATGCTTTCAAAGCAAATGGCGTGGTGATTCAGACATTGCTGATTGATGATGGCGATATCACCAATCCTGAAACGCGGGCGCGGGATATGGAGTGGATTGAAAGTTGGATCAAATCTTCCGCTTTGCTGGGTGCTGAACATGCGCGGGTGATTGCGGGAAAAAGTCAACCATCAGATGAAGTGCTTCAATTGTGTGTTGAAGGACTTAAAGTGCTTTCTCTGATTGGACAAAAATTGGGTGTTCGTGTTGTCACCGAGAATTGGTTTGATCTCTTATCCTCCCCCAAGAATGTGCATTATGTGCTTGATCATGTGGGAAAAAGCCTTGGCTTTCTGGCTGATACCGGCAATTGGCGGGGGCCAACAAAATATGTTGACCTGCAATCGATCTTTGCCCGGGCTGAACTTTGCCATGCCAAGGCAAGTTTTATTGCCGAGAGTCAAATTGATGGTGCTGATTTTTCCGCATGTTTGCGTGCGGCTCGGGGCGCTGATTATCAAGGGCCGTTGACATTGATCTTTGATGGCGAAGGCGATGAATGGCAGGGCTTAGATGTGGAGCGCCAATTCATCAAGGCCTCCGAACTCGCTTGATGCGTTAATATTCGCGCGCATAGCACGAGCGATGATGTGCATGTCATGTTCGGAAATTGCAAATAGGCCAAAGCGAAATTGATAACCCCAATTGGTCTTGCCTTTCGTAAATTCCATATGTTGCAGCAGCGGCTCGATCGGGGCATCGCTTGATTTGAACCACGCTACATCGTGCCGGAAGGGTTTAAAGCCCTCCCCCATGTCGCCTTGATAGGGTTCGGACGATGTGACTCGTCCGAGACCTGTGAAGGCACGGAGTTTTTCGGTTCCGCCATAGACAACCAAGGGTGAATAATAGGCAACCACATCACCTTGTTTGATGCGTTTCAAGGGGCCAGTCTTGCCGTGATTAACCTGCATGAAGCCGCCCAGCCTGCCGCGCGCCAGATGATCAGCTGAGGCCACGGCGATCCAATAATTACTCATGGTTCCTCTGGTGTGAAAACGCGCAAACGATGGCCATCGGGATCAACGCCAACAAATGTATATCCGAAATCGAGTTTGGTGGGATCAAGTACTATGGCAACGCCCTCTGATTTCCATTTATCAAAAATACTATCGACCGCGGCGCGATCTTCAACGTGAAAGCCCAATTCTGTTGCGCCAGCTTTGGCGCTAGCGGTTGGCTTCACTCCGCTTTCGATCCACAGGCCGAGTATTGTTGCGTCATTGAAAGGCAGCATGGCAAAACTTGGTGCTTGATCAATCGCTTTGGTGCCGAGAATTGTCTCGTAGAATTTCAGGCTGTTCATTGGGTTCGATACATATAACAAAATCATCTGTTTGGGCGTTTGCATTTTTCATCTCCTTGTATGAGACGGTGCAATAACACGCGAAATTGTCAGTATATGTCAGCAGTCAATTAATCGCTGTGCTGGGTCAGTTTTTCGGCAATGGCATAAATCAGGACAGCCAGAAGAACGACGCTCATCAAAACAGCAATCATGATCAACTTGTCATTGGAATAGTTCTTCACATCCAAGATGGCTTCCAAAACATCGATCGAAGCAATGGCGGCGATAGTGGCGACGAACTTGGTTTTGAGTGCGCCGAAATTCACAAATTTATTGCCTTCGCTCTGCGCTTCGCTGGCCAGAAAACTGCCAAAGCCCGATTGGATGACCATCACCACAAGGCCCGCCACCAAGGCAGAATCAATCAAACCCAACATGCTAAGCAGTGCCGACACCTCATCATAGTCAGCAGCTTTTGAAATAAAACCGATAAGCTTGTGAACATAGACATAGGCATAGGCCGCGAGCGCTATCCCAAGTCCGCCATAAAATATCACCAGCAACCAGCGCGCTGAAAGTAAAAGCCGATATATGTTCTTCGTGAAGCTTTCGAGCATGTTGGATTTTCCCTCTTGCGCCGATTATGCCGATTGGCTCAAGCGTTTTCAACCTTCCATATATGCTCAATTTTGGCCGTATGTTCGAACATTTTGGACGCCGAGCAATATTTATCGGCTGACAATTTAATGGCCCGCTCGACGGCGGCTGGCTTCAAATCATGGCCCTTCAGCGTGTAGATCATTTTGACGTAGGTGAAAACTTTGGGATCTTCCGAAGCGCGCTCAGCTTCCAATGCCACTTCACAGCCCGTTACTTTTTCGCGTGATTTTTCGAGGATCATCACCACGTCAAAAGCAGTACAACCACCAAGTCCCAGCAGCAGCATTTCCATAGGCCGAAATCCAATATTGCGGCCACCTGCTTCGGGCGCGCCATCCATGACCACCGAATGGCCAGAACCTGATTCACCCACAAAGGTGCGGCCATTCAACCACGTAATTTTTGCTTTCATTTATTCACCTGGTTTGTCTTGAATATGAATTTCGATTTTGGCTTCGCCCGCAGTGGCGAATTTCAAACTTATCAAAACATGATCGCCCGCCACAAGCGGTTTGGTCAAACCCATCAATCTGATGTGCTTTGCGGTTGGGCGCATCGGGAAGGGCTTTTGCGGTTCGAGTGTGAAAGCCGTTTCAGCCGGTTTTGCGTAATCCGAGTTTAGGCGCAGTTCCGCGGATTTTGCCAAATCGCAGCTTGCCGAAACAAGGCTATCAGCCACTGATCCTGTATTGAGCAGGGGCATGAAGATCTGGGTTTCACCGTCTTTCGACGGCAGACCCCATGCGTGGCCGATTGCGATATCGCCCAGCTTGGAGGAATGGGCCTGGGCCAATGTTGGCATGAGGGCAAGGGCTAAGAATGAGCGACGTTTCATGGGTGTAATCTGAGCGTCTGGAAATTTTCTGTCGCCATGATAAAGTGCCGCATGGCCAAAGTTCATTTCACCTCAAATCTGCGCCGCCATGTTGATTGCCCAACCGTTGAATGTGAGGGTACAAATGTGCGCGAGGTTCTGCGCCATGTTTTCAAAGTGAATACGAGACTTGAGACTTATGTGCTGGATGATCAGGGCGCTTTGCGCAAGCATATGCGGATTTTAGTGGATGGCGTGGCGGTGCGAGATTTAACGGGATTGGCGGATGCTGTGGCAGCGTCAAGTGAAGTTTGGGTGATGCAGGCTTTATCAGGAGGGTGAAATGGCAAAACGGATTTTGGTTTCAACACGCAAAGGCCTGTTTGAATTGGGGCGTGGTCGCGGCGGCTGGGTGATCAAGCAAGATCAATTCCTTGGTGATAACGTAACGCTGGCCTTGCATGACCGTCGAGACGGCACAGATTATGCCGCACTCAATCATGGCCATTTCGGCATCAAGCTACATCGCCGCGATAAGGGAAAGAAGACGTGGAAAGAAATTGCCACGCCAAAATATCCAGCCAAACCTGAAGGGTTGGTCGATCTCGATGGCTGGGGCAAGCCAGTCAATTGGACAACGCAGTTGATCTGGGCTTTGGAACCTGGCGGCCCGAAACAAAAAGGTGTGATCTGGTGTGGCACCATGCCGGGTGGCTTGTTCCGCTCACCCGATCGGGGCGAAACATGGGAGTTGATGGAAACGCTGTGGCGGCACCCGGACCGTAACAAATGGTTGGGCGGTGGTGCGGATATTCCGGGCATTCATTCGATTTGTGTTGATCCGCGGGATGAAAACACGGTGCGCGTGGCCATATCCTGTGGCGGCGTTTGGGTCACGCATGATGGCGGCAAGTCTTGGGCGCAATCAGCCCATGGCATGAAGTTTGACGATGGCCCCGCCAGCGAAATTGAAAGCCCTGATGCGCAAGACCCGCATATGATGGTGCAATGTGCTGCTGATCCAACAAAATTATGGGTGCAACATCATGCTGGCATTTTCAAATCGGTGAATGATGGAAAGAAGTGGACACAAGTGAAAGCCAAACCATCATCATTTGGCTTCGGCGTGGTGGTGCATCCGGCTGATGCGAATACGGTTTGGTTTGTGCCGGGCATCAAAGATGAAAAGCGTATTCCGGTAGATGGCGCCTTGGTGGTGACGCGTACGCGCGATGGTGGCAAAACGTTCAAGAGTTTGAAAAAGGGACTGCCGCAGAAAAGTGCATATGATGTGGTGTTTCGTCATGGTTTGGCAATTGATGACTCAGGTGAATGTCTGGTGATGGGTTCCACCACTGGCAATGTGTGGGTGAGCGAGGATCAAGGTGATAGCTGGCAACAGGTGAGTTCGACCTTGCCGCAGGTTTATGCGGTACGGTTCGGCTAGAGCATTCCATTGTTCGGGCCGAAGGAACCCAGAAACATGATGGCCCCCATAAAGGCCACGACGGCACCGCCGCCCAAGCGCAGCAGGTTTACGATGGTCGCCAGCCTTTGAGTATCGCCCTTGGCTAGTTTCATGGCAAAGTCTTTGCCGTAAACTGTAATCGTCGCGATCAAAGACACTGTCAGGAAAACGCCAAAGCCCATGGCGAGGGTTGAGGCAATGCCCGCCCAATAGAGGCCCAATGCGTTGGCCGAAAGCAAAACCAAAATAGCACCGGTGCACGGCCTGAGGCCTATCGCGAAGGAGAGCGAGAGGGCTTTGCTGAGCGACCAATCACCGCGTAAGTCTTTTGGCTCTGGCGCGTGGTTGTGACCACAATGTTCATCATGCACGTGATCAGCATCATGGTGATGATTGACGATTTCAAATTTGAAAGCGCCGCTGGTGGTTTGAAATTTCGGTGCAGGCTTTCTGAACCAGCCGCGCGTGGCTGTCCAAATTAAATACAGGCCCAGCGCGCAGATCATCGCGTAGGAGGCAGATTCCAGATAACTCGTCACATCGCGCACCACACCACCGACACTGGCAACGATCAAAAACAGGCCGCTGACTAAGATGATGGCGGTTAATGCCTGAAACATCGAACTGAAAAACGCCACCAGAAGGCCGCGCTTGAGATCATTCTCGGTGGCCAGAAGCCAAGATGAAATGACGACTTTGCCATGGCCCGGCCCTGCGGCATGAAACACGCCATAGGCAAAACCCAAAACCAGAAGCGTCCATGCGGCGGCGGCTGACGAGCCAGTCTTGAGTTCGTGAAGCGCCGATGACATGGTGCCATAATAGGCCTGCTGTTCATCACGCGCCCATTGCACCGGATTTTCGGTAAATGGCGTGACGATGATATTGCCGCTGGCATCACGAGGCCGCACGAGAAGCTGGCTCTTTTTGATGACTGTATTTGGCGCAGCCGCAGTTTGGGCTTGTGACAAAACCGGGCAAATACATGCCAAGGTCAAAATTATCATCAGTATACGGATTAATGTTTGCATGATACGATCACAGCTTGAGCGAACATCGAGCCAAAGTCTTCGCCATTTTCGGGTTTCCAATCTTTTGGCTTGGTGGCCAGCATGGCCTGGGTTGCGGCAAGTTCCGAATCTGTAGGAACAGGGTTCACTTTTACAGCACAGCCTTCAGCAATTTTACCCTCAACACCGACAGGCTTTTTGTCTACATAATCGAAAGCGATAAAAAACTCGGGATCGTAGATTTTGAGTGTGAGATCGCCAGTGTGCGGATCATACGGCTCTTTGAGCGGCACTTCGAAATGCAAATGTAGCTTGCCGTCGTAAGTTTGCCCCGCACGAATGGGTGCTGCGATTTCGAGTATCTTGTTATCGGTGTGGAAATTTGTAAAATAATTATAGTCCTTCAGCGATTCAATATTTTCTTTGGTCAATGGCTCTAATTCATCCGGGCTATATTTGCCGTCACCATTGGTGTCCATGCCGTCCAAGGCTTCTTTGGCGTAACCATCGTCAAAGCTCCACTCAACGTTGACACCTTCAACCAAGCCAGCTTTGTTGAAAACCAAATCGCTACGCATGCTCACCCAGACATGCGGGTGGGCCAAGGCAAGACTGGGCCATGCAAAGCAAAGAATTGCAAAAGTGAATTTTGTAAGTTTGTGCAAGGCCACCTCAAGGGATTAAACCCCTTCATGATGGCGCATTGCGGCTGAATCGTGAAGCGTTGTTAGCCTAAACAATCTGCAAGGTTATTGGCAATCTGGCGCAGCAAGTCGTCATAGGCGGTTTTGCCGGGCTTCAAGTTTGCGCCGATGGGATCAAGCATGTTGGATTTTGCCTTGGTGCCTTCAATCACAGTGATAACGGCGGCATCGGTGAATTGCGGTTCGCGGAATACGCAAGTGGCATTGCTGGAATTGATCTTGTTATGAATCTCGTCAAGGCGTTGAGCCGAAGGCGGGGTAGCTGAAAAATTTGAAATGCTGCCAACTGCCGTTACACCGAAGCGATGCTCGAAATATTGATAGGCATCATGAAACACGATGAAGGGCTTGTGCTGAATGGGGGCAAGCTTTGCCTTCAGCTCAGTTTCAAGGCCATCGAGATCAGCCAGCGTTTTGGCGGCGTTGGCGTCATAGCTGCTGGCATTGGTTGGATCAGCTTTATCCAGCGAAATAGCGATGGTTTTGACCATTAACTTGGCGTTTTCAGGGTCAAGCCACAAATGCGGGTCGGCGGCTTTTCCCTCGGTTGCGGGTTCATCGTCATCGGGTTCCCAGGTGCCGCCCTGCCTGATTGCGTGAGTGATAGTCCCCGCAATTTCGTTCATTTTGACAAAAGTCTTGCCGCCCACCGTATCGGTGCCGCTGATTTCGCCCAGCTTCACTTCAAGATTATTGCCGATGATGAAAACCAAATCAGCGTGTTCCATGTCCGCCAATTGTTGTGGCGTAAAGCTGGCATTGTGTTCGGAGTTTTGGCCCTGCATCAGAAGTTCAGGTGTGCCGACCCCATCCATCACGCTTGAGACCAGACTGTGCAATGGCACGATGGAGGTGACTACTTTGGGAGCGGCTTGGGACGGAACCACCATCGCGGTGGTCAAAAACAGGGCAGAAAGCAAGCGGTTCATCAGTTCAACTCCATAATGTTATATTATAACATTACATATCAAGCGCGACACACTGTCAAGTGAACATTTGCAATCAAGACTTGGCTTGCGCGATTGTTACGGCAATGCCAGTTAATGCAGATGGCTTTGGATGTTTCATATGGTGCGGCGGCTCTGGCAGGGGTGATCAGTTTCTTGTCGCCTTGCGTGTTGCCATTGGTGCCACCCTATCTGGTTTTTATCAGCGGGCTTTCGCTGGATGATTTGAAGAGTGCTGGTGGGGCCGACAAAGCCCAAAACTATCAACGCGTGATGTTGGCCTCGCTTTTCTTTGTGTTGGGTTTCTCAACTGTGTTTGTGGCCTTAGGTGCTTCGGCTTCGTATTTTGGACAATTGTTGCGGGCCTATCTGCCGCTGTTGTCGCAGCTTGCCGGTGTTTTGATTATTATTATGGGCCTGCATTTTTTAGGTCTGTTCAAACTGCAAATTCTCAACCGCGAAGCGCGTTACCATCAAGACCACAAGCCCGTCGGTTTGCTCGGTGCCTATGCCATTGGCCTGGCCTTCGCATTTGGTTGGACGCCCTGTATCGGGCCGGTGCTTGCGGCTATTCTTTCAATTGCCGCCAGCACTGAAAGTGTGACCAGGGGCGCATCGCTTCTGGCGGTCTATTCTTTAGGCCTTGGCATTCCGTTTATGATTGCGGCGGCAAGCGTGAATGTATTTCTCAATTTCTTCGCTCGCTTCAAATCCAAATTAGGCCTGGTTGAAAAGATCATGGGCGGAGCATTGGTGATCACTGGCGTGATGTTTCTGACCGGTTGGATGCAGAACATTTCCTATTGGCTCATCGAAACATTTCCAAGCCTTGGCAATATAGGCTGAATTACCCACAGGCGGCGGCTTGTCTTTTTTGTGTTGCTGTCTAGTGTGGTCTGCATGGCCAAAGATCTGTTTCACAAACTTGAAGGCATACAGGCATGCGTGTTTGATGCTTATGGCACGTTGTTTAATGTGGCTTCGCCAGTTGAAAAGCTGAGCAGCACAATTGGCGAAAAATCTTCTGATGTGGCCAAACTCTGGCGACAGAAGCAACTTGAATATACATGGCTCCGCAGTCTGATGGGGGTTCATGCGGATTTCTGGACGGTGACGCGCGATGCGCTGGATTACACATTAGAAGTCCATGAAATTTCCGATCCGGGTTTGGCTGATGAACTGATGACGCTCTATTTGAAGCTTGATGCTTATGAAGAGGTGGCGGGTGCTTTGCAGGCGTTACGTACCAAGGGCAAGCGCTGCGCTGTGCTTTCAAATGGCAGCCCTTCGATGCTGGATTCAGCTTTGCGACATGCGGGTTTGGAAAAAATGTTTGAGCATGTTCTCTCGGTTGAAGAAGTTGGCATTTATAAGCCCAGCCGCCGGGTTTATAGATTAGCCATGCAGAAGATGCAGATTGCCGATGCGCCTTCAATTTGTTTTGTCTCGGCCAATGCCTGGGACGCACAAGCCGCCGCGCAGTTTGGCTTTCAGGCGGTGCGCGTGATGCGAACACCAGGATTTAGCGACAAGATTCCGGGCAAGCCTGCGGCAGTGATTGATAGTTTGGCAAAGCTTGTGGAGTTGGTTTAGGCGGTTCGTCTCGCTCCAACAAAAGTTTCTGTCCGCTGCCTTGCATGAGCGCGCACGGCATCGCCAAAGGCGTTGAACAGTTTAACGGAGTCAGGATTGCTGGCCGCCTTATATTCAGGGTGCCACTGGGATCCGAAGGCAAAAGATTTTGCGCCTTTGACCGACACGGCTTCGATAACGCCATCGGTTGCGGTTGCTTCAACATTCAAACCCGGGCCTAAAGTTTTTACGCCCTGCCGGTGGATCGAGTTGACCATGGTTTCAGACTTGCCAATAATGCGTTCCAGTAGGCCGCCCTTGGCGATTGAAACCTTATGGCTTGGCCCATAGCGCACATCCGTATCATCCGATGGTTTGGCGCGGTGGTCGAGCCGCCCTTCGCCGCGCTGCAATTCGGTTTCAAGACTGCCGCCCATCACCACGTTTAATTCTTGAAAACCACGGCAAATGCAAAACAGCGGAATGCCGCGATCAATCACAGCGCGGATCAATTTCAAAGTGGTGTTATCGCGGTTATGATCATAGGGCTCATGGTCAGCCGAAGGCTTTTCGCCATAATGTGGCGGATGGACGTTTGAGACTGCCCCCGTCATCAGAATTCCGTCAAAGTGATCGAGCAGCGCATCAAGATTGAGCGGATCAATCATTGAAGGGATCATCACCGGCAACACTTTTGAAACTTCGGACAAGGCGCTCACATATTTGTCGCCCAGTGAATGAAACATAAAGCCGTGGTTTTCATATGTATCGGCGGGCAAGCCCACCAGTGGCAAAGCAGACATAGATCAAAAGCCTTTCAAATCACTTTCAAATCAGGGGCAAAGCGAATTTCCAGATTACGCCTAAGCCTGCCGCCAAGGCCAGCGTTTTCGGAATGCCGAGATGCAAACGCAGCAATGCAAACCCGGCAATGATGGTGAGGGCCAATGATGCAATATCCAAGTTTTGGAAATTGGGCAGCCAGATTGGAATTGGGCCGGAAGCACGCTCGGCATTTCCAAATAGAACATGAAGCCCAAACCAGACCGCCAGATTCAAGATAACACCAACCACCGCCGCTGTGATGCGTGAGAGCGCTGACGAAAGGCGCGGCATTGAGCGCAAAAACTGCACATAGGGTGCGCCTGCAAAAATCCACAGGAAGCAGGGCACAAAGGTCATCCAGAGATAGATCAGGCTGGCGAACAATCCGGCCCAAAGGCTTGATTGGGATTTTGCAGCAGCGGTGAAAGCCACAAATTGCCCGACTAGAATAAGCGGACCAGGGGTTGTCTCAGCAAGGCCCAAACCATCCATCATCTCGCCAGTGGTCAGCCAATGATACTGTTCCACAACGGTTTGGCCCATGTAGGACAGGACCGCATAGGCGCCACCGAAGGTGACGATTGAAAGTTTAGAGAAAAACAGTGCCAATCCTGTGAAGACATGGCTTGGGCCGAAGCTGACATAGATCAGAGCCAGGGGAATCAACCAAACAGCAAGCCAAATGCCGGTTGTTTTAATCAGCGAAGAAATAGGCGGCAGTTGCAGCGGGGCGAGGGTCGATCTTGCTTCATTTGCTGTGAACAGACCAATTAATGCGGCGATTAAAACCACAAGCGGAAAAGGCAGATCAAAACAAAACAGCGCCACGAAAGAGGCCGCGGCAATCGCCCAATCCAAATTGGTTTTGAGCGCCCGCTTGGCCACCCGCAACAGCGCTTCAAGCACAATGATCAAGACAGCCGCCTTAACACCCCAGAACAGACCTTCAACAATTGTGAGTTTGCCGAACATCGCATAAAGCATTGAAAGAGCCAGGATGACGGCAGCGCCTGGCAGCACAAACAATAATCCAGCCATCAGGCCGCCGCGTAACCCATGAAGCTTCCAGCCAATATAGGTCGCGAGCTGCATGGCTTCTGGCCCGGGTAACAACATGCAGAAATTCAGAGCATGGAGAAATTCTTGCTCTTCAATCCATTTTCGCTCGTCAATCACTTCGCGGTGGATCAAGGCAATCTGCCCGGCTGGGCCGCCGAAAGAGAGGAGGCCGATGCGCGCGAAAACTTTTAACGCTTCATTGTAGGTTGGCGGTGTCATGCAGCGGGAATCCAATTATGCGTTTCGTCTGTCGCATCACGGCACCAGCGGAACAGCGCATCGTAAATCGACATACCTGCCTCGAGTTGTTCCAAATCATCGGCGTATTGGCGCGAGAGCCCCAATGAGATAGCCAGTAACCCAGCGGCTTCCGGTGATTTCTCTAGCGCGTTGGTGTCGGCGGCGCGGATGATCTTGGCTATGTTAGCAAGGGCCGGCATGGTGAGGCCAAATTCCTCGATCATTGTATCAAAGGTGCAACCAAGGCCTCGGTGTGTCCAGAAGCCCGTGGGCATGTCAAATGCAGTCGCGCCAAATTTTTCGGCAACAGCTTCAACTTGGTCGGGCTGCACAAACATGAAAACGGCTTTGTCATCCACAAAGCGGCGGATCAACCATGGGCAAGCGATGCGGTCAATCTTGGGTCGGCGGCGTGTAACCCATAATGTATGGCCCTGATTGTTGCGCTTGACATGGGCAGCGGGCACCAGCATTTGGCCATCATCTTTCCAAGCCACAAAGCCACCCTCTAAATTTTGAACATCATGGCCGTGACTGCGGAGAAGGGCAGAAACCCCTTGGCTGAGTTTTGCGCCGCGCTGACAGCTGATGACCACAGAACGGCCTTTGGCTTCGTCCTGCCAGTCATTCAATTGACGATAGTCGCGGCGCAGGCTTGTCGGCAGAAGTCTTGGGTCTAAGGCAAAATCATCATCTATGCGCACATCAATGATCATGGGCGCGTTGGGTGTGCCAATAAGCTTGGCGAGCTTTTGAACTGATATCATGTTGGGTCCAGCCATGGTTGTTTCCGTTTTGAATGTTGTGTGGGAACGGATCATCTGGCTGGCGCCTTGAGGGGCGATCACAAACCCCTGTTGCGATTCATAGTTTAGAGCGAGGCAAAGTCAAGCCACATTGGGTTTTGCTTGCCGCGCGATGTGCCCCAACACCTGGCCAGCAATACGCGCCGCCGTGAAGGCAGAGGTGCCATCCGGATCGCGTTTGGGCACAAACTCCACCATGGCAAAGCCAACGATTTTGGCTTTGGCGGCAACGCCCGCGATGAGGTCAGTCACTTGCGTGTAACTGAGGCCGCCCGGCGATGGGTAAGCCACGGCGGGCATGGCAGAACAATCAAGCACGTCGAGGTCGAGCGAAATCAAGCAAGATGATTCAGGTTCGATATGTTCAAGGACGCTTGCCAAACCGTTATGATGAATTTGGCGGCTGGTGATGAAGTGAGCACCCCATTCCTTGGCAATATCAACTTCAGCTTTTCTCGCACTGCCAATGCCGCGGGCACCGGCCTGAACGATGCGCCAAACATGGGCTTGTTCTGACGCGCGGCGCATGGTGGAGGAAAAGCTCAAACGCTCGCCATAACGTTCTTCGCGCCAATCGATATGGGCATCAATCTGCAAAATGGTGAGTGGTGGGCCGCCCGAAAAAGCCTGGATAAAGGGAATGGGTACTGAGTCATCACCGCCAAACATGATGGGTATGGCACCTGCATCAAGAATGGCGCGGGTGATTGTTTCAATCTTCTTGCGATTGCCAAGGCCATCGGCAGGTTTGGTAGGCAGATTTCCGAGATCAACCGCTTTGAAGCTGGGGTCTGGCAGAAGTGGGCCGTCGAGATCAAAATCCCAGTGATCGAGCCAAAGTGCATCGTCTTTGAGTGCCAGACGAAAATGATCGGCGGCTTTAGCATGAATGCGGTTATCGATGCCGCGATAGGGGGTGCCGTGGGGTGCCCCAAAAATGGCGGCTCTTGCACCTTTTGCATTGCGTGCGGTTTTTGTGCCCATGAAGGCGGGGATCTTGCGTGGTGTTGTCATAACCCTGTTTAGCGCCATGTTGGTTCAAGCTGCAACAGATGTTGAAGATTTAGCACGTGGTTTTGGCCAACGAACCCGCGCCTGAGGCAAGATCAAGCTGGCTTCGGTTCCGATGCCAGGTTCGCCATTGAGTGTAACATCGCCGCCATGCAACCTGGCGATTTTACGGGCGATGGCGAGGCCTAATCCCATGCCGCCATATTTTCGTGTGGTTCCTTCATCAACCTGGGCAAAGGGTTCAAACACACGTTCGATGTCTTCATCATTAATACCTATTCCAGCATCGCGGATGGAAATGACCAATTGTTGCTCTGGTCCGCGCCGCATGTCGATGTTGACAACACCGCCAGCGGGCGAAAATTTGATGGCATTGGTGACGAGGTTCAAGATGACCTGCTTCAACCGCGTGAGGTCACCCATTATCAAGACATCGTCCAAGACATGGGCGATGACCGAAATGTTGCTGCGGGTGGCCAGGTTGCGACAAATCCTGATGGCGGTTTCTACCAATTCCGCCACGTCAATTTGTTGATCATCCAATTGCAGAGTGCCGCGCTCGATGCGGGTTGCATCCAGAATATCATTGATAAGGCCTTGCAAGTGGCGCGCGCTTTCAAGAATAGTGGTCAGATATTCGCGCTTGCTTGACATTGACAGGCCATCACCCTGATTGGTGTACAAGACTTCGCTAAAGCCAACGATGGCATTGATGGGGGTTCGCAATTCATGGCTCATCACGGCCAGGAATTGCGACTTCGCGGCGTTGGCTTTTTCTGCGTCTTCTTTGGCTTTTTGAATTTGAAAATCATGGTTGATCTGATTGGTGATGTCTCGGCCGACACCCCGGTAACCTGAGAATTGCCCCTGATCATCGTTGAGAGGGCGGGCCGAGATTTGCCAGTATTGCTGAATTCCATGCTTCTTGGTTTCAAGGCTGTGATCAACGACAGCTTTTTGAGAGGCCATGATCGACACCAAGGAGTCTTCTCCGGCGGTGGTATTTTGACCGTCAAATAATGCAATGAAGTCTCGGCCCAAAAGTTCATCTGGTGCCTTGCCAAATACGGCTGCCAGTCGTGGCGAAAAATAGACCAGCTTGCCGTTCGTATCAGTTTCCCAAAGCCAATCGCTGGTGTTGCTTTCAAAATCATTCAACAAAAGCTTGATGACATGACTTTGTCGGTTCATTTCGTTTTCAGTTGTGACGTGGCGCAAAAACGCAAAATGTTGGGCCACAATTGTCCCAACAACGGCGAGCGTAAAAAAGCTGCAGATAAAAAGCGCGAGCAGTGTCGGCGTTTCAAGTGTTATGCTGGCACCAAAAGCAAGTGCTACCGTCATTATTACCGAAAATAGAATCGCTGCGGCCGGCAAACGAACGAAGCTGATTGCGCCCATGGCCATTACCGTGAAAGTGACACAGAATATGCCCAGCGAAGTGCCAAAAGTCGCATTTTTTGCAAAAAGCAAGGGTGGAACAATCCAAACGCAGGCGAGGATCAGACCGATGAGTGGTGAGGCTTTCAGCAACGTGTCGGCATTGGGCGCATTATAAGTAATTCTGCGGCCCTCATAAATTGCCCAAACCAAAAGCGCTGCAGTGAGGAGAACACAAACTTGCCACAGGCCCAAAAGCAGTTGTGGCGCTATATAAAAAACCATCACATTGATCGAAACGGCAGCGCTGAGATGGAAAAACAGAAAAAATGGAATGGTGCGCGCCAGCTCGCTGAGTTGCCTGCTGGCAGAGCTGGCATTTGGCAATAATGCGTATGCGGCAAAGAAGCGGGCCAAACGTTGTTTTTCGATGGTATCTTCAGTGATGGATTTGTCTTGCATCAAAACCGCCGCCTTCACCCGAATCACAAGGATTAGAGCGATTCTGAGGGACTTGCGCTTTTACGTCCACTATAAAGCGTCGCGCCTGTTCGACCCAGAAACCAAGGAAATTGAGACATGATTCTGCCGCCCAACCATCCGCCGATTTTGCCACGCAAAACTGGCCTATTGATCATGAATCTGGGGACGCCAGAGGCAACGGATTATTGGTCGATGCGGCGCTATCTGAAGGAGTTCCTGTCTGACCGGCGCGTGATTGAGATCAACCGCATTGTGTGGTGGTTTATTCTCAATCTGATTATTTTAAGTTTCCGGCCGACCAAAAGTGGCCACGCTTATGAACAAATCTGGAACAAGGAGCGCAATGAATCGCCGCTCAAGACGTTTACCCGGGCGCAGGCTGAAAAAGTGTCATTGGCTTTGGCAGGTGGTGGCAAGCTGATGGTCGATTGGGCGATGCGTTATGGGCAGCCGCCAGTGAAGGAACGACTTGAGGCGTTGAAAGAAGCAGGCTGCGATAAAATTGTTTTGTTTCCGCTCTATCCACAATACTCAGCAGCAACCACAGCCACAGCTTTGGATAAGGCCTATGCGACTTTGCAAGGTATGCGCTGGCAGCCCGCCATTCGCACAGTGCCACCCTATTTTGATCATCCCGCCTATATTGACGCGGTGGCGAATAGTTTGAAAAATCACATGGCGGGTTTGAGCTGGAAGCCCGATCGCATATTGATTGCCTTTCATGGCTTGCCCCGCGAATATCTTGATAAGGGCGACCCCTATCACTGCCATTGTCAAAAGACGGCGCGATTGCTGCGCGAGAAATTAGACCTTTCGGCGGATTATGCGCAGGTTGTTTTTCAATCGCGGTTTGGTCGGGCTGAATGGTTGAAACCTTATGCGCAAGACACGGTTGAGGCTTTGCCGGCACAGGGCGTGAAAAATCTTTTGATGATTTCTCCGGGCTTTGCTTCAGACTGCGTGGAAACGCTGGAGGAATTGGCCATTGGTTTGAAAGAGACATTCACCGAACATGGGGGGACACATTTTTCAGTGGTGCCGTGTTTGAACGATAGCCCTGATTCTATTGGTTTATTGGCGAGATTGGCGCGTGACGAGCTTTCCGGCTGGATGTAATTATTTTCCTATTATCTCTTGAACTGTCACAAATATGACCTATATCTGATGTCTGGATGCTGTGAGTCGGCTTGCGAAGAAGGAGATGTTACATGTTTGAAGGCACTGGCATTTTCGTTTTGGTCTTTTTGGCCGTCGTCGTGTTTTATTTGCTGCGGGCCATACGCATGGTGCCGCAGGGGTATAATTATACGGTTGAGCGATTTGGCCGTTACACGCGAACCCTGCAACCGGGTCTTGGGCTGATTACACCTTTCGTTGATCGCATCGGTCACAAGCTAAACATGATGGAGCGGGTTTTGCCGGTTCCTTCTCAAGAGGTGATTACCCGCGATAACGCCATGGTAACGGTCGATGGTGTTGCGTTCTTTCAAGTTCTGGATGCGGCAAAGGCTTCCTATGAAGTGAGCGAACTCGAGAACGCCATTCTCAATATGGTGATGACCCAGATCAGAACCGTGATGGGTTCGATGGAGTTGGATCATCTGTTGTCGCAGCGTGATGAAATCAATCACAAGCTTTTGGGGGTTGTTGACCAAGCCACCCAAGGCTGGGGCGTGAAGATGACACGCATTGAAATTAAAGACATCAACCCGCCGCGTGATCTGGTTGAATCCATGGGTCGGCAGATGAAGGCGGAGCGCGACAAACGTGCTGCCATTCTTGAAGCTGAAGGGATGCGCGGTGCGGCCATTTTAAAAGCGGAAGGCGAAAAGCAATCGGTAGTACTTCACGCTGAAGGCTTAAAAGAAGCGAAGTTCCGCGAAGCGGAAGCGCGTGAACGTTCTGCCGAAGCTGAAGCCAAGGCAACGATGATGGTGAGCGAGGCGATCTCCAAAGGCAATGTGCAGGCGATCAATTATTTTGTGGCCAATAATTACATCAAAGCCATTGAAGCCTTGGCGCAATCACCCAACCAGAAGATTTTGATGATGCCGCTTGATGCTTCATCCATGCTGGGTTCAATCGGCGGCATTGCTGAAATTGCCAGAGAGGCTTTCGGCAGTGGACCATCGGGCCAGGCCGCGCAAACCCAATCCAAACGGGGTAGCCCGACTGTGCCGCCGGTAACGCGCGGATAGGGGGCATAATGGATCAGATTTTTCCACTTCTCGGCCCTTATTTCTGGTGGATTGTAGCAGGTGTTCTGTTGCTGGCGGAAATGGCCATGCCCGGCTTTTTCATGCTGTGGCTGGCGCTGGCGGCAGCTTTGACGGCGCTGCTTGACCTCTATTTCCATTTCAGTTGGGCTGGCGAAATTTTTGCTTTCGCGGCTCTGGCGTTTCTGTGTGTGCTGGGATCATGGCGGTTTGTTATGAGTTCACGCCGCATGAAATCTGATTCACCTCATCTGAATCAGCGCCACCATGGACTGGTTGGACGGACATTTATTTTAGATCGGGCGATCATCAATGGCAGCGGCAAAATTAAAGTCGAAGACACGCTGTGGGATGTTGATGGGCCGGATTTGGCCGTGGGTGCCCGCGTGAAGGTGCTGGGTGTCAATGGCATGCGTTTGACTGTTGAGGCTGCCTAGTTCAAATTTAAAAATGGGCGCTATCGACTAGTTTTGGACTCTTTGGCGAACAGCCAGCCCCAAAAGTAAAGGCCAATGAGTGCTCCGGCAATTTGTGCGATAATGAATGGCATTACACTGCTTGGTGCGATGCCTGCAAAACTATCGGACAGGCTGCGCGCGATTGTGACGGCAGGGTTGGCAAAAGATGTCGATGCTGTGAACCAATAGGCCGATGTGATTGTGAGGCCTACCAACCATGGAATTGCGTTGGGAGCAAAGCAAAGCCCTCCAATAATCGCGCCGATTAATGCAAAGGTTGCAACCACCTCAGAAATCCATTGGCCTGAGCCGCCGCGCAATGTTGATGCGATTTCAATTGGTGCGTGGCCAAACATGACATTTGCCAGAGCTGCACCAATGCAAGCGCCGATGATTTGAACCAAAGAATATTGAAACATGTTTTGCCATGTCAATTCTTTGCGCAGCGCGAAGACAAGACTGACTGCGGGATTAAAATGTGCGCCTGAGATTGGCCCCAAAATTGTGATTAACACAACAAGGATTGCACCCGTTGGTATTGTGTTGCCAAGTAATGCAATTGCGGTGTTGCCGCCTGCAAGTTTGGCAGCCATGATTCCAGAACCGACGACAGCGGCCACGAGGATTGCCGAACCCACGGCTTCCGCAACGAGCCTGCGGGATAGGTCAAAATTGCTCATTTGGAAACGATCCTTTGTCCGCTACCATCGATGACCTGTTCACCATCCTCCTTCACGAATGGGCCGCGCTGGGGCGTTGGCAAAATATCAAGCACTGCCTCAGACGGTCGGCATAGCCGGACACCAAGACTTGTGACGACGACGGGGCGATTGATCAGAATGGGATGAGCCATCATTGCGTCAATAATGGCCGAATCGGAAAGTGCAGAATTGCTAAGACCGAGTTCGGCATAGGGAGTGCCTTTTTCGCGGAGCAAAGCGCGCGGCGTGATTTTCATTCGCGCGATCAAGCTTTCGAGCATGAGGCGCGATGGAGGTGTTTTTCGATATTCAATAATATGCGGCTCAATTCCGGCATTGCGGATCATGGCCAATGTGTTGCGCGAGGTTTCACAATCCGGGTTATGATAGATGATGACATCGTACATTGTTTAAATCCTTGCTTCCAACGACAACTTCAAAGTGCGCGTTGCATATAAACAGTATCGAGATATTTTCCAAATTTGAAGCCAACGGAATGCATTCGCCCCGCATGTTCAAAACCGCATTTTTGATGAAGAGCAACAGATGCAGGTTCACCCCCACCAATGACCGCAATCATTTGTCGAAAGCCTGATTCTTTGCTGGCAATCAACAATGATTTCAACATTGCGGTGCCTATCCCTGATCCCAATTTATCATGGTCGACATAGATGCTGTTTTCGCAAGTTTCCGCATAGGCTGGACGATCACGAAACTGGGTTGCATATGTGTATCCAGCGACTTCGCCCTCAATCTCAGCAACAAGAAATGGCCACTGTTTCTCAAGAACTGTTGATATCTTTGAATGCCATTCGTCATCGATTGGGGGTACAAAATCGAAAGTTGCCGTGCCATTCAGAACGTGATGTCCGTAGATCTTTGCGATTTGTGGAGCATCGGTAATTGTAACAAGTCGAACGCGTGGATTGGGCATTTGATCATACTATATAGAGTTTAAAACGATAACAACTATAAGCTCTATAAGTCAGTTCAATGACCGCCGCCGCCACCGGTTTGTGGCGCTGGTTTTTGCATCAGGGGGGTGAGCAAAACAATGGCGACGAACAATCCAGTGAGTAGATAGAATATATCGGCAATGGCCATGTCGGTGGCTTGTTGGCGAACCAGACCTGACATTTTTTTCAACGCCGCTGCACCTGCGTTGGTGCCCAGGGTTGAAAATGCGCCTGTCATGTTTTGCAAGGTGCGCTCAGCCGTTGGGTTGCTCCAGCTGATTTGTTCGTGCAGGCGCGCCAGATGCAAATCCATGCGATTGTTCATGACCGTGTTGATGATGGCGAGGCCTACGGCACCGCCCAAATTGCGGGTGAGATTGAACAGAC
>JAYVXY010000083.1:0-7146 GCA_043784785.1 Aestuariivirga sp.
TTCAGGGGGCTGGTGAAGGCGCGTTCGGTGCCATGTTCGCGGGTTACGTGATAGGCTTCTGGCGAAAGCTCTTTGCGCCATTCTGCTTCGGGTTTGGTGATTTTGCTCATTTCATTCTCCTCCACGCTAATATGTGAACAAGGGGTTGATTTGTGAAGCCATATACACGCGAATTTTACCAAGCGTTAACCTTGAGTTCAAACGAAAGCCGCTCAAACAGCGCCTAAACTGCCGCGTTAATCAAGTTTGAAGCCCCAGCCTGCTTTGCTGGGCAAGGAAAATAGGGGAGCGTCTTGAGGACTATGACGGACTTATCAGCATCGCAGGAGCTAACTCCTGTGAACGCATTTGCCCCAATGCCGGGGCCGCGAAATGCTGATCCAGCGACGTCACAGCGCAGACCGATTTCAGCTGATTCATTCCGCAAATTAACGGCGCTATTGAAACCTGCAACAACAATTATACCCGAGTTTTTGCTGCAGCCCGTAATCGTCGCACCCCCCGTCATTCCAGAACAGGTGCTTCGGGAACCAGAGCCTGAACTCCAGGCAATCGAGCCTGTAGAGGCTGTCCAACCCAAAATTGAACCGCTGCCGATCAAAGTGTTCGCTGAACCTGATCTTCCCGTGCAAGTTTTGCCCGAGCCACCAGAGCCTGAATTGGCTTTAGAAGCGACGGCCATTGCAGTTGAAGAGCCAAAGCGCGCGCCCATGCTCGAAGCCAAAATCATCGCCAAACCAAGGCCGCGCGATGTTTTTGCGGCCACCCCTGGCAATGTGCCGCCGCGTCAACCTGCCCCTCCCATCCAGCAAACACCTGAGCAGGAACAAGAAGCCGCCGAACTGGCCCGTTCACTCCTCGATATGATGGCCACTGGCAACAGCGCTGGCCTGCCGCAAGAGCGGGCACTCGCTGCCGATACGCTGCTCCGCATGTTGCCGCGCTTGCCACTGAAATCATTGATCATGCTGTCTGAGCGCGTGCGACTGATGGAAAGCCCGCCACCGCTGTTGATGGCAAAACTGATTGCTGATCCAAAAATTTCCGTCGCCGGGCCGCTTTTGGAAGATTGCATGCATATTACCGATGAAGATCTCATCATGGTGATCAATGATGGTGACTTCGCAAAAATCCGCATGATCGCCCGCAGACGGCGATTGAGCAGGGCAATCACCAGTGAGTTGGTGCAAACCGGCGATGATTCTGTATTATTGACTTTGATCAGAAATCTCGGTGCAGAAATCCCGCAAGACTCTTATCTGGATCTGCTCGGCTTTGCCAAAGATTTCCCAGATCTTTTGGCGCCACTGTGCACAAGGCCCGATTTGCCTGTGCCTTTGGCCTTTGAGTTGTTCTGGCTTTCACCTGTGCAGTTGCGTCGCTATTTGCTCAACCGGTTCCTGACCGATTCAGAAACCTTGACGAAAATATTGAAAATCACCCGTGTCACGGATGGTGAGGATCAGCGTGACAATCAGTTTGTTGCGTCCGAGAAAATTGTCGCTGCATTGGATTTGGCAGCTGATGGTGATGTCGATGGTGCATCTGCTGCACTGGGTGAATATGCCAATATCAATGCGGCCACTGTCGCGCGTATCCTGTCTGATAACCAGGGCGAGCCTTTGGCGGCCTTGTTGAAAGTGGCTGGAGTTCCGCGCGGGCTGGTCACCGAGATTTTTGACAAGCTCCAACAATCGGCATCAGGCTTGATTGACCCGGCGCGTGAAGTGGAAGAGTTGCAGTCAACTTTCGACTCTTTGTCATTTAACAAGGCGCGCATTCTTCTGACCTATTGGGATTGGGCAACACTGAAGACCGGCCCCTACGCACCGCTCAACTGAACAGCCATTTTAGCTCTGGCAAAAATCATCCGAACACGGAGTAATGATTTTTTAACGTCTGACTCTTGCGGATCAGCAAATGCCGATTCATAACAGCATGGTTCGGTGAGCGACACCGATTCGAAGACGAGTAGGGGCGGCAGTGTTAAACAAGTCAGAAAACGGGGCGTTCCGTGCGCAATTGGTTGTGCCTGAGCAACGCCAACTTTATGATTACTGGCTGGAAAAAGCAGCCGGTCGAAAAATGCCGTCGCGCTCGGATATCAAGCCGACGCAGATCCCTCGCATTTTACCATGCATAAGCTTGGTGGATGTTGACCAGGATTTGGGCCGGAGTCGCATACGCTTGGCCGGTACAAGTTTGCGCGAAATCTATGACCGCGAAATCACCGGCATGTGCATTGAAGATTTGGATTGGGGTGACAAGCGCGACTATTGGCTGGCCTCTTATCGCCGCACGGTTGAAGAAAGTGTTCCCACTCAAGGCGTTATCCGCGGGCCCCGCAACCACAAGGAACATCTGGTTCAATATTGGCTAAAACTGCCGCTCTGCGGTGATGATTGCGACCAGATCAAAATTTTGCTGTGTTATGATTATTTTATGCCAGCCTCCGAACGCTTGGAAGAGCATCGATTGGCAGCCGGAGCATGAATACCTAAAATAGGTATTGATTCAGTAAGAATGAATTGCTATGTCATTCTCCTCATGCAGGAGAGCAAGATGACAGACCCAAAAAACCAAGACAAGATTGAAGCCAGCGAAAGCCCATTAGCACGGCTCTATTTGCGCAAGAGCAAGGATGGAACATCTTACATTGATGGTCGGCAATTTTTGGCTGGAGAGCGTTTGCGTAAAGATTATGAGCAGGCCCACATGTCGCAGCGGGTGACCGGCACTTATGAAGAATCGGCTGGCTCCGGCGGCCGGCATTGGCAAATGAGCGACAATGCTGTCACCCGAATGAGTGATAACGCCATTGCCGCCCGCGAAAGACTTCACCATGCTTTTTCGGCAGTGGGTTTGGAACTTTCAGGGATCCTCTATCAAGTCTGTTGTGTGGCGGCTGGTTTTGAACATGCCGAGTTGGTTTTGGCTTTGCCGCCGCGCAGTGGCAAGGCGGTTTTGAGCTTGGCGCTCACCCGTCTGGCGCGCCATTATGGCTTGATCAAAACCCGCAAGCCCGCGCCAAAAGATTCAATCAGCCATTGGGCCATTGATGATTATAGGCCGTCTATAATGCCGCCGCAGCATCAGCCTTGATGCGCGCCACCATCGAAGCCAAACCATTGGAACGCTGTGGGGTGAGATGATCTTTCAATCCCAGCTTTGCAAAAACAGTGGACGCATCGCTTGCCACAATCTCGGAAACGCGCATCGGAGCAAACAGCATGAAGACAATTGCAATCAAGCCTTTGACAATCAGGGCATCGCTGTCGCCGATCAATTCCAGCTTGCGTCCGGCACCGCTTTCGATAACGCGCGAATGAATCCAAACTTGGCTGGCGCAACCCGTCACCTTTGTCGCAGGGGTTTTCAAAGCATCATCCATCGCTGGAAGAGCCCGGCCCAATTCAATCAAGTGCCGATAACGGTCTTCCCAGTCATCCAGCAATTCAAAATCAGAAATCAGATTTTCAATAGGTTCAAGCATCAAGCAAGACAGATAGGCGGATGAAGGTTGAAACTCAACCCTGATCAGGATCCAGTGTGCCGTGCCATTCGGGAATCAAATCTTCCATCTTCAAGGTGGAATTTTCGGCAATGGTGCCGCGCAGTTTTGTCTTCAGCGTTCCGGTGTTGATCGGATCGCTGGCCATGATCTTATTTGGCAAGGCGGCGGTTTGGCCTTTTGCTGATTCATTGGCCCACTCATAGATCAATTTGGCGCTATATCTGGCCTTGCCTTCCATCGAGACGGCGAGGTATTGTGCGGTGATACAAACTTGCGGCTTGCGTTCGCAAAAACTTTTCATGTCGGCAACCGTATCGGCTGCGGCTGAGATATAGTTCCAGCTGGTTGAGTCAGGCATTGACTGCGCCACTTGCCCCGTTTGCACGGTTGCAGGCGGCGAAGGCATGGCGAATATAATGCCACCTACGACTAATGCTTTTCGAATTAAACCCATCACGGCACCTAACTACTTCGTCCCACGATGACCTTGTAACTGATACGCGTTTCAGTCCGGTGAAACCGCTGGCATCATTTTGCATCAATTGCCGGATAAGATTTTAGGAGGTGATTAACCCTGAGGGTGGCCCAGAGCGCGTAAATGCATCATTACAACCTTCAATGGCCGCGTTGAAAGGGGCTGTTAACCTAAACAAGGGCAAATTGGAGGCAGAACAAATATGTCTGTCGGGTCTGGTGGAATCTATAATGCGTGATATTTTGGATGATGATGAACGCAGGGTAAAGCCTTTGGGGCTGGTCTTGCTCACCACCACGGCCGTTCTCAGCAGCATGATTATTTACAACACCACGTTCGGCCAGCCACAGCTTGGCGGTGCGGGAAGCACAGTCAGCATGGCTGTTGGTGCGGCAACCCATGTCGAAGTTCCAGCCCCTGCGGAAGTTTCCAACACCGTCGTGTTCAAATATGATGCGGCCGTTGAGGAAGTGCAACGCGAATTGCTGGCCACCGGTCATTTCAAAGGCTTGGTCGATGGCGTGAACGGCCAAAAAACCAAAATTGCCATCGAGCATTATCAGCAGGATGTAGGCTTGGCCGTGACTGGTGAAATCACGCCAGATCTTGTCAATCACATTCGCTATACAAGGAAAGTGAAAGCCGCGGCAGACTATACGGGCAGCATTGATCCAGCACCTGCTGTGGCGGTAACGCCGGTGACATCACCTGTTGCGGCGGCACCAGATGTTGCCACAGCGCAGCCTGCACCGGCCATTATCACATCAGCCAAGCTAAAAAAACCCTCCCAAAACCAGCGTATTTTGAGTGTTCAAAAGGCGCTCGCTGCAAAAGGCTATACCGTGGGTGAAATGAACGGACAGCTGAGCGATGCAACCCATTCGGCCATTTTGCAATTTGAAATGGATAATGGCTTGGCTATGGATGGCGTGGTTGATCCGCCTCTGTTGAACGCCTTGGGCACCGATGCTGGCACAAAATCTGCCAGCGGAAATTGATTGAATTTGGTCCGACTGATGCGACTCAAAACCGACATTTGGGTTGCAGCACTGTTGCGAAGATGCCAGGCACAGGGTTTTTTCGGCGCGGTCATCCATCATGGCGCCGATGAGGCAGGTGTGGTTTATGTTTACATCAACCACCTCGATGGAACTTACGATCTCCTCGGTCCGCCGCCGGGCCCTGCTTATGATGATGAGGGCGAGCGCAGGTTTATCAAAGAATTTGTAAGCCCCGTCGATTGGGCCACGGCCAGCGTCATTGTCGCCCGCCGCCGCAAGTTCGATCCCGATCTGTGGGCCGTTGAAATTGAAGATAAGCAGGGTCTTGCTGGTATTATCGCCATAGATAAAAACCTTAGCTGATTGTTAACCATGTCCGTTCTTATTTAGGCCAACGGATGATGAATGAACAAGGGGCTGCATATGGGGTCAGTAATTGCGTTAGCGGGATGGCCAAAGCAAACGAAGCTTCGTGAAGCGCATGAAGGCTCGGCTGAAGTTATTATTTTTACGGGCGTGCGCTTTGAGCGACTGCGCGATGAAATCCAGCCTGTCAGCCGCAACACCAGATTGCCGAACCGGCATAATCAAGCAACCGCCGAAGAACTGGAATAATTAAGAATCCAGCGGCTTGCAGCTGCTGCCCGCCACGATCGCCTCAATCTGTGGCCGCATCAATTCATCAGCAATCGGAATCCAAATAACCGCAATGCCACGTTGTTCGGCTGTTTCAGCATGCCAACCCAAATTTTCAATTTGGGTTGCATCATCGCCGCGACCATTGCCTATCAATTGTTGAAAGAATGTTGGTGATTGTGACAGTTGGACTTTAAATTCAGATGTTCCGGCTTGCACATCATTAAGCGCATATACCTGACGGCCCGATTGCGTATAGATAGACAATGTCCAATAAGAGCGCGGCAATCTGGCATTCAGCTCAACCATTCCCTGTTTCAAATCAAACTTGCAAATGCCGATCACAGATTTAGAACTGGCGGCTGGCAACAGCAAAGTTTGTTTGGCCGGATCAGCGACAAAAAACTGGTTGTAGGGTTTGCCGCCGCTGACTTGATCAAGCTGGCGCGCAAACAGGATGCCGGGTGCAAACAGCACGTAGGAAACATGCGCCACCACGCCGACCAATAAAGCAGTAACAACCCAAAACAAACGCCCCATGCTAACAGCCGCTCTTTGTGACTGTTGGCAAGAGCATATGTTGCCCCGGTGTCGGTTCGTTCACGATAAAATACAGAGAAATTGAGTTGCCATCAGGCGGAATAATCCAGTTTCCGGGCATTGGATGGGCAGAGATTGTCATTTTCAATACACCATCTTGCGCCAACACCGCCTCGCCTGCCGTTAACTCAGAATGAGGTGCTGCCGTGCCAGGCAATGCCACACTCATCGTCCACCACCGCGCAGGCGAGAGCTTTCCTTCAACCACATAAATACAATCGGTCCGCAAGCTATTGCCATCTTCATCCGCGCTGCGCGCAAAATAATGCGTCGATTTTGGCGGCGGCAATTGACCCTCACCTAGAAAATGGCCAAGCGAATAAACCAGCATGGAATCATTTGGCCCCAATTGCCATTCTGACCAGCGTGGTGCGGCGGCAATTGGCATTAGCCCGACTGACCCCATCGCATTTATGGCCGTGATGATGCCAAGAACCAGCCCGATTAGAACAATGGCCGTGGAAAGAGCGGTTCTACCCATGATCTGATAATGACTCGCCAAAATGTTCAGCAACCGAGAGCCGATCTCGATTTGCGCCAGAAAAATCAAGGAACAACCACATCATCAAAATCCGAATACGCCTTTTGGCTTCTTCTTTGTCGGTTGCGAACCAAATAAGACATCGAGCAAAGTCCGGTGCTTCTTGGCTGTTGTGTTGGCTTTAGGCAAAACCAAACCGGTTGAATTAGCTTTGGGGCCAGGGTTCGACTGTGCGGCATCTTGTTGTGAGCTTGCATCAAATAGATTGAACATGCCATCCAATACATTTTTGGCATCAGCGCTTGGCCCGTCAATTTCATTTGGATCAGGCAGGGCGGGGTCAACCGTCGCCAACGCGGCTTCATCAACAGCTGGCGTGGCGGCAACTGGTGCTACTGCCGTATAGGTTCCATCCATTGGCACACCGGGCAGACCCTCA
>JAYVXY010000084.1:0-7121 GCA_043784785.1 Aestuariivirga sp.
GACAACCAGACCGCCGATAATGGTCCACCGCCTGATCAGCAGGGTTGGTGGGGCCACAAACATCACCGTCATGGCATGATGGGAGACAATGGCCCAGACGGTCGGATGGGGATGGGGCCACAAGGCGGCATGATGCTTGGCAAGGGCTTTCACATTGCTCTTGGTAATGGCCAGCGTCTGGACATTAACTGTGGCGATGAGCCGATGAAGCAATGTATCGATTCAGCGCAGCCGCTGATTGATGCTTTGACAAAATCAGTTGTTGCCCAAGCGCAGACCAATCCACCTAAAACGCCCTGATTCACAAGCGATGAATGTCCCCGGTGGCTTGCTGCCGGGGGCTATTTCTTGACGATTGTGAATATGCCGCCCAATTCCTTGTCGGAAATATATTCATTATCGGGCGTATCAAAACGGATCAGAGTTTTGCGCGTGAATCTCTGATGCCCACATGATGAATCGCCGATTCAAGAGTTTCATTTTCATGTTTGCAATTCACTTCTTTTGCGACAAGCTATAAGCCAAGTTCGCAACGAATACGAGTTGGTCAAAAATGAAGAACACAATGCCCTCAGAGATCAATCCTGTGCCGCGCATGGATTGGGACCGCGCCCCTTGGAACCGCTGGTCGTTTCAGCATATTCGCGAGATATTACCAACAGTCGAAGTCTGGCGCGGGGGCGCACCCGCTCATGCTTTCGCAAGGCAGGAGCGGAATTTTGATACCTTGCAGGTAAAAAATATCGCAGGTGACAATGCCAGCTTAAGCCAATTTCTGGACGAGACTTTCACCGACGGATTTCTGGTGCTGCATCGCGGTGCGGTGGTCTATGAGCGTTATTTGAACGGCATGACGCCGCGCGCGCTGCATTTATCGCAATCTGTGGCCAAATCCATTGTCGGCATGGTGGCTGGCATATTGGTTGGTCGCGGCGAGCTTGATCCCACCCAACAGATTTCACTTTATCTGCCTGAATTACGCCAGACCGCATGGGCCGGGGCCAAGCTGCAGCACGTTCTGGACATGACAACGGGGGTCAATTTTGATGAAACCTATATCGATCCGCATTCTGATATTGGCCAGATGGATGTGGCCACGGGGTGGAAGCCCATTCCGCCAGACAGTGATCCCAAATTGCATTGGCCTTCGCATGTGTGGGAACAAATTATTGGGTTGAAACAAAAGAACAGGCCGCATAGCGCTGCGTTTGAATATCGCTCGGTTGAAACTGATGTGCTGGCTTTTGCAATGGAGCGCGTGACCGGCAAGCGGCTGGCGCAGATTATCTCGGAAGAGCTGTGGCAAAAGCTGGGCGTTGAAGAAAGTGCGTGCTTTACCGTTGATCCTGCTGGTTATGCGCTGGCCGATGGTGGGTTTAACGCCACGCTGCGCGATTATGCACGCTTTGGGCAGATGGTCTTAACGGGTGGCGGCGGCATTGTGCCTGCTAACTGGATTGAGAAAACCCGCAATGGTGATCACGGTCTTTTTGCAGCACCCTATAATATCGCTATGCCCAATGGTGCCTATCACAATCAGTTTTGGATTGAAGATTCGCAGACCCGAAATCTCATGGCGCGGGGCGTGTTTGGGCAATGGATTTATATCGACTTTGCCCATGAGATGGTGATTGTGAAGCTTTCAAGCTGGCCTGACTTTCTCAACACAAAATTTGCCATGGCCACGTCAGCAGCGGCGCATGTGATTGCTGAAGCGCTTTAATCGGCGAGCAAGCTGCGTGAAATAATATTGCGCTGAATTTCGGATGTGCCCTCATAGATGCGCATGATGCGGGCATCGCGCACGAAGCGTTCCACATCATAGCTTTGGGTGAAGCCATAGCCACCATGAATCTGAAGCGCCTTATCGGTCACCCGGCCCGCCATTTCGGAAGCAAACAGCTTGGCCATGGAAGCTTCGATCGAATAGCGCTCACCCTTGGCACGCTTGCGGATGGTTTCAAGGCACAAGCCCCGCGCTGCGGCAATATCGGTTGCCATATCAGCCAGCATCCATTGCAGGCCTTGATAAGTTGAAATGTTGACCCCGCCCATCTTGCGCGTCTTGATCCATTCGAGTGCTGCGTTGTAAGCGGCCTCGGCAATGCCCACACTGCACATCGCAATATCAATGCGCCCCGCATCCAGAGTTTTCATGGCGGTGCGAAGCCCAGAGCCTTCTTCGCCCAAGCGATTTCCAACCGGCACTTTGGTATCAATGGAAAATTCAAAAGCATGGGCACCACGCAAGCCCATGGTGGGTTCGGCACGGCCCAGAGTGATGCCACCGCTTTTCTTTTCCACAACAAAGGCAGAAATGCCTTTGCCACCTGCCATTGGATTTGTTGAAGCGTAGATCACGAAAATATCGGCGGCACCGGCATTCGAGATGAAATGCTTGCTGCCCTTTATGGTGTAGTGGTCGCCTTCGCGCGTGGCTCTTGTGGTCATGCTGGCGGGGTCGGAACCTGCGGTGGGCTCGGTGAGTGCAAATGCCCCAAGGGCTTGGCCGGAAGCGAGCAGAGGCAAATATTTTTGCCGCTGTTCTTCGCTGCCGCCAAACTTAATTGAATCACTGGCCAGGAAATGTGCTGACACCATAGAGCCTGTTGAGGCGCAAGTGCCCGAGATATTGGCCATGGATTCAAGCAACGTATAAGGATCAAGCCCCATCCCACCATATTCGGTCGGCACATTCATCCCCATAATGCCCATTTCCGAAAGGGCATTGATGTGATGCGTGGCAAAGCGCGATTGCTGATCGGTGTTGCGCGCTTCTGGGGCCAACACTGATTTACAAAAGCCAGAAATGGATTCAATTACAGGCAGATCAAGAAGTTCGGCGGGAAAGCGGGTCATGATTTTGTCCAGGCAGCTTGAGGGGCATTGCGAATATTCGTACCATGTTCATCCAGTTTGGGGGCGGGCGCAAGTTGGCTTTGATCAACGTGACCGAACTTCACGGGTTGCCCCGGCACATTTTTGTTGCCGACCAGATCATGCGCTGCCTTTGCATCCAACACTTCAGCAGCAGGAACACCTGCCACGAGAAGGGTCTCAACGGCATCATGTGTGCTGTGTTGTTTCGACCAAGCTTCGATATGTTCGCGCAAGATGGTTTCATTGGTAAAGCGCAGTGTGTCGGTTGCGAAGCGTGGATTGGTGAGAATTTCAGGTCGGCCAATGACATCAGATAAGACTTTCATCAATTTATCATTCAGCACTGCAAGCACAAACATTCCATCCTTGGCTTTAAAAGCACCAAAGGGTGCTGAGATGGGGTGGCGATTGCCCACACGTTTGGGGGCCTGGCCATTGGCAAATAATCTGGCGGCCACAAGCGGCTGCAATGCCAACATACTGTCGAGCATGCTCACATCGATATGCTGGCCAAGGCCTGTTGTGTGACGTTGATTCAACGCCGCCATGATGGCCCAAGATGCAAAGAGGCCGGAGACAACATCGGCAATCGACTCACCAATCAAGGTGGGCGGGCCATCTGGTTCGCCGGTCACAGACATGATGCCGCTCATCGCCTGCACGATGATGTCATAAGCCGGCCGATGCGCCATGGGGCCGGTTTGGCCGAAGCCGGAGATTGAGGCGTAAATCAGTTTGGGATTAAGTTTCGAAAGCGCTTCAAAACCAATGCCCAGCTTGGCCGCCACACCGGGCCTAAAATTTTCAACCAACACATCGGCTTCAGCCGCCAGCTTCAGGGCAACCGCGCGGTCTTCATCTCTACTTAAATCAAGCGTGACAGAGCGTTTGCCGCGATTGACCGTTTCAAACAGCGAGCTCGAACCATCTTTCAGAAATGGACCGATATGGCGATAGTCATCCCCAGCGGGAGGCTCCACCTTAATAACATCCGCGCCAATATCCGCCAGCATCGCCGTGCAATAAGGGCCGGAAAGCACACGGGTGAAATCGAGAATCTTTATGCCGCCTAAGGGCTTCATCTAAATCGTAATGCCCGGCAGTTTCAGCCCCTGTTCCTTGGCGCATTCGATAGCGATTTCGTAGCCAGCGTCAGCGTGGCGCATGACACCGGTGGCAGGGTCGTTCCACAGCACATTTTTCAAGCGACGCGCGGCATCATCGGTGCCGTCGGCCACGATCACCATGCCGGCATGTTGCGAATAGCCGATGCCCACGCCGCCACCGTGATGGATGGAAACCCAAGTTGCTCCGCTGGCCGTGTTGAGCAGCGCGTTGAGCAATGGCCAATCGGAGATCGCGTCTGAGCCGTCTTTCATCGCCTCGGTCTCGCGGTTGGGGGAGGCGACCGAGCCTGAATCCAGATGATCGCGGCCGATGACGATGGGGGCTTCAACTTCGCCGTTCTTCACCATCTCATTGAACGCCAAACCCAGGCGGTGGCGCTGGCCAAGCCCCACCCAGCAGATGCGGGCTGGCAGGCCTTGGAAAGCGATGCGTTCGTGCGCCATGTCGAGCCAATTGTGCAAATGCTTATCGTCGGGGATCAGTTCTTTCACACGTTGATCAGTTTTATAAATGTCTTCGGGATTGCCGGAAAGGGCCGCCCAGCGAAACGGGCCGATGCCACGGCAGAACAGCGGGCGAATGTAAGCTGGCACAAAGCCCGGAAAATCGAATGCATCTTTCAAACCAACTTCAAGTGCCATTTGGCGAATGTTGTTGCCATAGTCAAAAGTGGGAACACCCAACTTTTGCATATCAAGCATGGCTTGCACATGTACTTTCATCGAGGCCATCGCAGCGGCTTTCACGGCCTCGGGATTGCTAACACGCTTGTCTTCCCATTGCGCCAATGTCCAGCCAATGGGCAGATAGCCATTGATGGGGTCATGGGCTGAGGTTTGATCCGTGAGAGCATCGGGCAGAATCTTGCGCTTCGCCATGTCTGGCAAAATCTCGGCTGCGTTGCCCAACACGCCAACCGAGATGGGCTTGGGCGATGCCTTGATCATCTTCAAGGCTTCTTCGATAGTGGGCGCTTGGAAATCGAGATAGCGGGTTTTCAAGCGCATCTCGATTCTGCTTGGCTGGCATTCGATGGCGATCATTGATGCGCCAGCCATCACAGAGGCCAATGGCTGCGCGCCGCCCATGCCGCCCAGGCCCGCAGTTAGAAACCATTTGCTTTTGAGGTCGCCGCCATAATGTTTGCGGCCCACTTCGGCAAAGGTTTCATAGGTGCCTTGCACAATGCCTTGGGTGCCGATGTAGATCCATGAGCCAGCCGTCATCTGGCCATACATCATCAGGCCTTTGCGATCGAGTTCATGGAATTTATCCCAGGTGCCCCAATGCGGAACCAGATTGGAATTGGCCAGCAGAACGCGCGGCGCATCCTTATGGGTGCGGAAAATGCCGACGGGTTTGCCCGATTGCACGAGCAGGGTTTCATCATCTTCGAGAGATTTTAACGACGCTACAATCTGGTCATAGGCTTCCCAATTGCGGGCCGCGCGGCCGATGCCACCATAAACCACGAGTTCCTCCGGGCGTTCGGCCACGCCGGGATCAAGATTGTTCATCAACATGCGGAGCGGCGCTTCAGTGAGCCAGCTCTTGGCTGAAAGTTTTGTGCCAGTATCGGCGCGGATGATGCGGGTGTTGTCGCGGCGTGTGTTCATTGGTTCTTACTCGTAGTTTGATAACGGCTATAGAGCGCGTATCTGCTGGCGGGATAAATGAGCGTGGCTGAGGTGACGACATGGCCCCCGCTCCAGGTGCGGCGATGGAGCGAGAGGCAGGGCTCCGCGCCCGTTATTTTGAGGCGGCGCTGTTGATTGGCATCGGGCATGATGGCTTCAACATTATGTTCAAGTTCATCAGCTAGCAGAAGCGAGAGTAGATAGGCGGTGGGCGTCTGGCTACTAAAATCCTGTTTGAGAAAATTGGGCGCACTGAAAGGATTTACATAACGATCTTCAAACTGCACCGGCATGTCATTTTCTTCATGCACGATGGCGATATGGAAGAGGGGTGTTGCAGATTTCAGTTCAAAATCATCAATCAATGTTGGGGTGGCCATCACCTCACGGAGATCTTCGATGCGGGAGGAATAGCGATGGCCACGCGCGGCAATTTCGTCGGCGATGTTGCGCAACTCCAGCAAGCTGGTGCGTGGTGTTGCTTCCTTCACAAAAGTGCCCACACCGGGTACACGGGCGAGGAAGCCTTCAGCCGTCAGGTCGCGTAAAGCCCGGTTTGCTGTCATGCGGCTGATATTGAATTGGCTGACCAATTGATTTTCCGATGGTACGCGATTGCCCGCGGCCAAAGCACCTGAGCGGATTTGGCCGAGGATGTGATCTTTCACTTGTGCATAGAGGGGCTGGGCTAAATTCATGAGAAGGCCTTGGTGAAATTGCCGTTCTGCATGATGGCGGCAATCGGGTTGAAACCCAGCGGATAGGCGAGGTCGCCCGGGCGCTCGACATCCCAAAAGGCAAGATCGGCGCGCAAGTCTTGCTTGATCCGGCCACGATCTTTCAGTCCCAGCGCTTTGGCGGCATTTGCGGTCACGCCAAGCAGGGCTTCCTCGGGTGTTAAGCCGAAAAGAACGCAGGCCATATTCATGGTTGAGAGCAAAGAGTGAACAGGCGATGATCCTGGGTTGAGATCAGTTGCAATGGCGATGGCAACGTTCCGTGAACGTAAGGCCGCCACAGGAGGGGCCTGCTTTTCGCGGAGATAATAGAAGGCACCGGGCAGGAGAACGGCAACTGTGCCCGATTTCTGAATCGCCTCGACACCGGTTTCATCGAGATACTCAATGTGATCAACCGAGAGTGCGCCATATCTGGCGGCCAGCTTGGCGCCACCAAGATTTGAAAGTTGCTCGGCGTGTAACTTAACAGGCAGGCCCAAGGCTCTGGCGGCTTTGAAAACCGTTTCGGTTTCGTCAACCGAGAAAGCAATGCCCTCACAAAAGGCATCAACAGCATCCACCAACCCATATGAGTGGGCTGCGGGGAGTGCTTGATTACAAACAATATTCACATATTGCAGATGGTTTTCTTTAAACTCGGTCGGAAAGGTGTGAGCGCCCAAAAATGTGGTTTTTATAGTCGCGGCTCGCTCAGTTCCCAGTTTGCGGGCGACGCGCAGCATTTTTGCTTCGGTTT
>JAYVXY010000085.1:0-2117 GCA_043784785.1 Aestuariivirga sp.
TGCATATTTTTGGGCTTAGCCTTGGCCCGTTTCGCCGCGTGGTCAAAGACTATTTTCAGATCTGTGACAGCTACAATGTGGCGGTTAAAGCGTCGAACCCACAAGCCATAGAGGCAATTGATATGGCGCGTCGTGCCATTCACAACGAGGGAAGCGAAACCTTGCAGACGCGTTTCAAAGGTAAAATTGAAATGGATTTTGATACGGCACGAAGGCTGTTTACATTGGTATGTGCGCTCACTGCGAGGGCTGGCTAAATGAATGCCAAATTGCCCAGCGCTGTTTTATTTGCATGTACGTTGAATGCAATTCGCTCGCCCATGGCTGCTGCGATATTGCACCATTATTGCGGCCATAAAATCTATGTGGCCTCAGCCGGCATCGCTGCGGGCGACCCTGATCCATTTGTGGGAATGGTGATGGACGAGATTGGCATTGATATCAAAACCCACAGGCCACACAGCTTTGAAGATTTAGAAGATTCTGTTTTTGACGTGTTGATTACACTTTCCCCTGAAGCTGAAAACAAGGCCAAAGAACTTGGCACCAGTTTGGCCTTGGACATTGAAAACTGGAAAATTTCAGACCCATCTCAAACCCACGGCAGCCGGGCCCAAATATTGGATGCTTATCGCGATGTGCGCGACACTCTGGTTAAAAAGATCAAAGCAAGATTTGCAGCTTCTTCCCAAACGGGCAATGACAATGCGAACGAAAGTTTACAGCTTCCGCAAAAATACTGATCGCACTTTATGATCAGACCCTTTGCGCAAAACCAAATCTGCGCGTGGGCGCGTGGGAATAATATTTTCGCGCAGGTTCACTAAATTTATGGTTTCCCAAATTCGCGTTGCGATGTTTCTGGCTTCGGCATCACTTAAAGATGCATAGCGATGAAAGTAAGATTTGGGGTCTTTAAATGCGCCATTGCGCAGCGTGAAAAATCGCTCGATATACCAACTGCGCAAGTCTGGCTCATCAGCATCGATAAAAATTGAAAAGTCAAAAAAGTCTGATGTGTTGGGAATGCCGCGGCCATCGCGTGGTGGGCGGCCTGTTTGCAATACGTTGATGCCTTCCACAATCAAAATGTCGGGTTGGTCAATCAACTGCGTTTTGCCGTGCAACACGTCATACGTTAAATGAGAATAAAGCGGGGCTTCAACATCCGGTTCGCCTGATTTTATTTGCGACATGAAACGCAAAATATTGGGAAGATCATAGCTTTCGGGAAAGCCCTTGCGGCCCATTAAGCCATCACGTTCAAGAATAGCATTGGGCAGAAGAAAGCCATCCGTTGTGATAAGATCAACTTTGGGTGTTGATGGCCAACGTGAAAGCAGCCGGCGCAAAATGCGCGCCGTGGTGCTTTTGCCGCCAGCCACGCTGCCCGCAACGCCAATCACATAAGGCACTTTCAAATCATGCCGATGCAAAAACATGTTGGACGCATTGAAAAGTTTCTGGCTGGCCTGAACATAGAGATTAAGCAGGCGAGAAAGCGGTAAATAGATTGCCTCAACCTCATCAAGGTCAATGCGATCATTTAAGCTGCGTAACTCATCAAGATCTGCATGGGTCAACGTCATTGGCGTATCTTCGCGCAATGCCGCCCAATCATCACGGCCAAACCGCCGGAAGGGCGAGACTTCCCTTGCGAGATCTTCCTCAATATCAACCATTGCGATTGGCTTTTTCTTCAAGGCCTGAAACACCTTCACGCTTTTCCAAAACCGCCATCACATCAGCCAACGAAACGCCTGTTGATTGTAACAATACCAGCAGGTGATAAAACACATCGGCTGCTTCATTGGCCGTATTGGTTTTGTTGTTCAATACAGCAGCCATGGCCAATTCGAAGGCTTCCTCACCAAATTTCTTGGCACATTTTTCAGGGCCGCCCTGCAATAGTTTTGCGGTGTAGGAACTTTCTTTGGGCTGGTCTTGGCGCGATGCGATAGTGGCTGCCAATTTTTCCAATGTGGTCATGGCGTCATCCTCATGGCAATTCCGGCCTTGGCCATATGGGCCTTGGCTTGGCCAATGGTGAAAGTTCCAAAATGAAAAATTGAAGCAGCCAAAACCGCAGTGGCATGGCCATCGCGAATGCCCTCAAC
>JAYVXY010000086.1:0-7101 GCA_043784785.1 Aestuariivirga sp.
GGACGGTTTGATGCGGAGGTTGCTGAATTCATGGTAAATCACCTTCTGAGTGTGTCATTAAGCTAATTCGCAAACTATGGCTTCCGGCTGGGAGGCCTGATCGCCGGACGCCAATTCGCAACCAATAAGAGCATTATACTTTTCGTACTCTTCTTTAGGTAGATGTATTTGCAACGTTTGATCAACTCAATTTTGCATCAATTGCCTAATTATTGCTATTATTTATGAATGTGTGATTTTTTTACAACAAATGATTGTGTTGCCGGACGCCATGACGCGTTGGTGCAATCGACGGTCACTTGAGCGTTGATAAGTTGCGCTAACACTTTGAACTGCCGCAATGATCGCGAAGTGCTGCATGCTGATGGTTTCGGCTGAGTCGACGCGTTTATTGGTTCTGACCCTTGGGCGGGCGGTTTTGATGTTGTTGCACGCAAGCCGGTTTTAAAAACGCTTAATCGATTGTATCAAAACATCATTTTTTGATTCACAAATTCTCCTTGCAACGAGAACTAAAATAGAACATAAAAGCAACATGGATGGAACGCTCGGTTGGTGTTTGCATCTGGGCAAAGCAAATGAGATAGAAGGAGTTAATGCAATGGGGCAAGTTTCACTTAAGGTTGTAGAGAATTCTTCGATGGATAAAAACAAGGCGTTGGAAGCCGCTTTAAGTCAGATTGAGCGGGCTTTTGGCAAAGGCTCGATCATGAAATTGGGTGCTAACCAAGTGGTGGAGGTTGAATCGATTTCAACTGGCTCGCTGGGTTTGGATATTGCTTTGGGCATTGGTGGCCTTCCAAAAGGCCGTGTTGTTGAAATTTATGGGCCTGAATCATCAGGCAAAACTACTTTGGCGTTGCAGACTATTGCTGAATGCCAAAAGCTTGGTGGCATTTGCGCCTTTGTGGATGCGGAGCATGCTTTGGATCCGGTCTATGCGCGTAAACTGGGTGTGAATGTGAGCGATCTGTTGATCTCGCAGCCTGATACTGGCGAGCAGGCTTTGGAGATTGCCGATACGCTGGTGCGTTCGGGGGCCGTTGGAATTCTGGTGATCGATTCGGTTGCGGCTTTAACGCCAAAGGCTGAACTTGAAGGCGAAATGGGCGATAGTTTGCCCGGCCTGCAAGCCCGGCTGATGAGCCAGGCGCTGCGCAAGTTGACGGGTTCGATTTCGAAATCAAACTGCATGGTGATTTTCATCAACCAAATCCGCATGAAGATTGGTGTGATGTTTGGCAGCCCTGAAACCACATCGGGTGGCAATGCGCTGAAATTCTATGCTTCGGTTCGGCTTGATATTCGCCGTATTGGCGCGATCAAAGACCGCGAAGAGGTGGTTGGCAACCAGACCCGTGTGAAGGTTGTTAAAAACAAAGTGGCTGCCCCCTTCAAGATGGTGGAATTCGACATCATGTATGGCGAGGGCATTTCCAAGGTTGGTGAATTGGTTGACCTTGGCGTGACGGCTGGCGTGGTTGAAAAATCCGGTTCATGGTATTCCTATAATGGTGAGCGCATTGGCCAGGGCCGCGACAATGCCAAGGTTTTCCTCAAAAATAACAAGGAAATGGCCGATAAGATTGAAGCTCAAATAAGGGCCAATGCCGGACTGATCGCTGCGCGCATTACCGATGGCTCAGCCAAGGATGATGATTCCGAGTGATCTGGGTCGCTGTCGTAATTAAGGTTTGTTTGTAAAGCGTTGCGGGCCCCGGTTGGGCTTGCGAAACGCGAGGTTTGCCCCACAACCTAGGCCTCGCTGACTATGTCCCCGGTTCGCCCCCGGGGACATTTTTTTGTGCCATTGATTGCTGTGGCCCCAAATTCATAGAAATTCTGGACAAAGGCTGGTGCAACGTCTTAAACAGCCCCCGCATTCAGAGGTGGGATGATCCGCCTCATAAATTGGATTAAGACATGACGGGCCTGGCGCAAATACGTTCGACATTTTTGGATTACTTCAAAAAGCAGGGACATGAAATTGTCGCCTCTTCGTCTTTGGTGCCGCGCAATGACCCGACCTTGATGTTTGCCAATTCAGGCATGGTGCAATTCAAGAACGTATTTACCGGAGCCGAAAAACGCCCCTACACGCGCGCCACCACCGCGCAAAAATGCGTCCGCGCTGGCGGCAAACATAATGATCTTGATAATGTGGGCTATACTGCCCGCCATCACACATTTTTTGAAATGCTCGGCAATTTCTCGTTTGGCGACTATTTCAAACCCAATGCCATTGAATGGGCTTGGGAGTTGGTGACCAAGGAATATGGTCTGCCTAAGGATAAGCTGACCGTCACTGTCTATCATGAAGATGACGAAGCGCACGCCTTATGGAAGAAGATTGCGGGGTTGCCTGACAGCCGCATCATCCGCATTCCGACATCTGATAATTTTTGGGCGATGGGCGATACCGGACCATGTGGGCCATGTTCCGAAATTTTCTTTGATCATGGTGATAAGATTTGGGGCGGGCCGCCCGGATCGGCCGAAGCTGATGGTGATCGCTTTATCGAAATCTGGAACCTGGTGTTCATGCAATTTGAACAGGTGAGCAAAGCTGAACGGGTTTCCCTGCCCAGGCCTTCCATCGATACGGGCATGGGGTTGGAGCGCATTTCCGCAGTGTTGCAGGGCACCCACGACAATTATGAAACCGACCTGTTCCGCACACTCATCAGCAATATTGTTGAGAAAACCGGGGTTGCGGCTGAGGGTAAAAACAAAGCCTCAAACCGCGTGATTGCCGATCATTTGCGCGCATCATCATTCCTGATTGCGGACGGTGTTTTACCGTCGAATGAAGGTCGCGGCTATGTGTTGCGCCGGATCATGCGCCGCGCCATGCGCCATGCCGAATTATTGGGCTGCCGCGATCCGCTGATGTATAAATTGGTGCCCGCCTTGGTGCGCGAAATGGGTGCGGCTTATCCTGAGCTGACGCGCGCGCAAGCCATGATCGAAGAAACATTGAAACTCGAAGAATCGAGGTTTCGCAATACGTTACAGCGCGGCCTTAAATTGCTGGATGAGGAATCGGCGAGTTTGGGCAAGGGCGCCACATTCTCGGGCGACACAGCTTTCAAGCTTTATGACACCTACGGATTTCCGCTAGACCTCACCCAGGACGCATTGCGTTCACGCGAGATCAATGTTGACACGCAAGCTTTCGCTGTGGCCATGGCCAAACAAAAAGCCGAAGCGCGCGCCGCCTGGAAAGGTTCGGGCGAGGCCAAAACCGAGACCGTATGGTTCGAAATTCGCGAGCGCGTGGGGGGCACCGAGTTTTTGGGCTATGACACCGAAACGGCCGAGGGCGAAGTGATGGCCTTGACCGCAGACGGCAAGGATGTGGCTGCATTGAATGCTGGCATGGCTGGTGCCATCATCGTCAATCAAACGCCGTTCTATGCCGAGTCTGGCGGGCAAACGGGCGACCATGGTGTGATCCGCTCAGCGGATGGTTCGGTTTTCCGCGTCACCGAAACGCAGAAGCGATTGGGCGATCTTTTCGTGCATGTGGGCCAGGTTGAAAAAGGCAGTTTTAAGCCCGGTGTTGCGGTAGAGCTTCTGGTTGATCATGCGCGCCGCGGCGGAAACCGCATGCATCACTCGGCCACGCATTTGCTGCATGAGGCTTTACGGCGTGTGCTGGGCCCGCATGTGGCACAAAAGGGTTCATTGGTTGAGCCTGGTCGATTGCGGTTTGATTTTTCGCACACCAAGGGCATGTCGGCAGAAGAATTGGCCGAGACCGAAGCCATTGCAAATTCTATCATATTGCAAAATGATGCTGTGAATACGCGGCTGATGTCGGTTGATGCGGCCATTGCCGAAGGCGCCATGGCGCTGTTTGGCGAGAAATATGGCGACGAAGTGCGCGTGGTTTCGATGGGCCGAAATGCAGATGGAGAAGGGCGTGGGATCTATTCGCTGGAGCTTTGCGGCGGTACGCATGTGGTGCGCACAGGCGATATTGGCCTGGTGAAGATTATTGCAGAAAGCGGATCATCTGCGGGTGTGCGCCGCATGGAAGCACTGGCTGGCGATGCGGCGCGGAATTATTTGATAGAACAAGATCGGCGTGTGCATGCTGCGGCATCAGCTTTGAAAGTGGCGCCAGCTGAATTGGTTGGGCGGATTGAAGCATTGATTGACGAACGTCGCAAAATGGAACGCGAATTGACTGAGGCTCGCAAGGCCTTGGCAATGGGCGGTGGCGCTGCCACTGGCGGCAGCGATGTGGGCGAAATCAATGGCATAAAGTTTATGGGCCGCGTTCTCAAAGGGGTTGCGCCGCAAGATTTGAAAGCGCTGGCTGATGACGGCAAGAAGACTTTGGGTTCAGGTGTTGTGGCGCTGGTTGCTGTTTCGGATGATGGCAAGGGCGCTGTTGTTGTGGCGGTGACGGATGATCTGACCGGGCGATTCAATGCGGTTGATTTGGTGCGCGCTGGTTCAATTGCTTTGGGTGGCAAGGGTGGTGGCGGCAGGCCCGACATGGCGCAGGCCGGCGGGCCAGATGGCGCGCGGGCCGATGAAGCCATCGCAGCAGTAAAGGCAGCAATCGCTTAGGTTGGGTCAGGCGGCCATTTTGCTGTATCATAATCTGGATGCTGGAGAGATTGGTACTTGTTCAAGTCATTCGGTAACAATGTATCTTGCGTCGTTTGCTCAGGCAAAAGATGCAGGTTGCTCCACCAATGAACACGGCTTTCAATGCCGATTTGACTTGCCAGTTTTTCGATCAGGTTAGGATTGTCCAAGGTTCCGGCGGCAAGGTCGATGAAGGAGTCGCCGTGCTCAAACATGAACATAGGCGTGCCGCATTTTTCGCAAAATCCACGATCAACTTCCGCAGATGACCTGAAAGTGCCGGGTTGCCCTCGCGTCCATTCAAACTGATGCAAGGCGACACGAAGCAGTACGGCACCAAACGAACCAAAAGCCTTTTGGCACATGCGGCAATGGCAAATATCAGTTGAACCAAGTGAACCTGCGATGTGATAGCGCAGAGCGCCACATTGGCAGCCGCCGGAATAACCTTGAATATTCGTTCCAACGGTCATGTTGTGTCACTTCATTATCGAGTTGTTTACCAGATGTTTGCCATCAATGACCGTTAAGTGCCAGATATTTCCCTGGGGAGGGAGCTTAGGGGCGTATGACAGTTTCTATCGGAGGAGACTTTGCAACTCGGGCTGGCGATGGCGAAAAGGATAGGTTTGGACTTCATGGTCAAGATTATCAACGCGCGCACGGCCGGTTACAGTTTAGCTTGGATTGTGACCGTTTTACTTATTCCAATCCTCTATATGGGGGCCCATATCGGATTTACACTGAACACTGAACACGATGCCATTGTAAGAGAAATCATTGGTGCCGACTATATGAATCAGATTGGTCCGATTATTCTTGATTCTGCCAATCATGAAATTGGACCAAGCTCGAAATCCACGATGGAAAATAGTGGTGCAGCGCTTTCCAGCAAACTTGGAATTGCCGCCGAAAATAACAGCCTATTTCTCTCTTTATCATACCCAAACCCCGACTTTCACGCTGTCCTTAGTCGAGCCGTCGGTCTTTCCCTGAAAACAGGAATCGTTTCTGGAATTACTTATGATGGCGACCCAGAAAGTTACCATGTCGGCACCATCAATTCAGAGGTTTTGCCCGAAGCAATTTTGGCATTTTTTCACCTTAAGGATGTGGTTCTAAACGCCGCTGCTCAGGAGAATGATCAAAATTCGAATCTCATCACGTTGGCGATCGGCAATCTCTCTGCTGCGACAGCGCGTTTGCACAGTTCGCTTTTGCTTGCAAAGCAGGCGAGTGGCCAAATCGAAGATGTGAACGGACTGTTACATCGATCGGAACTGATGCAGAAAGACATGAACCGGCTGAGTGAGTTTGGCTTGGGCATGAGCATGGGAAGCCAAAAGCAGATTAAGTCTGAGCTTATTGACCAAATCAATTTTATGAACCCGCGTTGGGTTGCGGATTTTCGATTTGAATCAGAAAAATTGCGCGAGAGATTCAGCGACCTCATGCAAGAGCGCCAAACGGCGATTCAGAGCCGTATCCTAAGAGTCTTCTTGACGTCATTTGCCACTGTTTTTCTGGGTCTTGGATCAGCTATTGCGATGTATAAGTCCACCCTTAAGCAATTGGACGAAGTGGAAACAGCTAAGTCATCGGCAGAACAAACGCGTACACAGGCCGAACATATGTCGGCAGAGCTTTCGACAATCAACAACGAGATGGTGCGCGTCAATACCGAGCTCGCAAATAACATGCAGATGTTAAAAGATGCGCAGGATGCGCTGGTGAGAAAAGGTCGTATGGAACAGATGGGGCAACTGACCGCAACCATCGCCCATGAGTTGCGCAACCCATTAGGTGCAGTACGGACATCGGCATTCTTGATCGAACGCAAGATCAAGGGCAGGGAGCTGGGTATTGAGCCCCAGATTATGCGGATCAACAATGGCGTTACGCGTTGTGACGATATTATTACACAGTTGCTCGACTTTTCGCGCTCAAAGAAGTTGGCTTGCCGTTCCGAAAATCTTGATAAGTGGCTCGAGAGAGTGGTTTCAGAGGAGGCAGCTCAGTTGCCCGCCAGTGTGGAAATCAATTGCATGTTGGGTTTGAATGACATGCAAGTGCCATTTGATCCGTCGCGATTGCAACGTGCCATTATCAACCTTCTTTCAAATGCTTCTGAAGCTTTGGTGGGAAAAGGTGATGACCCTGGGCGCTTTGCCAATACGACGCCAAAAATTACAGTTACGACTCTCGCTATGCCAGAGTTTGCCATGATTGCCGTGAGTGACAATGGCCCCGGCATTTCACCTGAAAATCTTCTAAAAATCAGGGAACCGCTTTTCACAACGAAGAGCTTTGGTACGGGCCTTGGTTTACCTGCTGTTGAACAGATTGTAATCCAGCATGGCGGATCGCTTGATATCCAATCCATTCTAGGGCTCGGCGCAAGATTCACGATCAAATTGCCGTTGAATAATACAGTTGAGGACGCGGCCTAAATAACTTTGTAGGCCATAAAATCGGGGAAACGTAATGTCTGATTTGCCA
>JAYVXY010000087.1:0-7101 GCA_043784785.1 Aestuariivirga sp.
GCTCTGCTCATGGGCCTGCCCCTATGGTGCGCGCGAATATGATTACACGCAGGGTGTCATGAAAAAATGCACGCTTTGTGTCGACCGCATTTATAACACTAACCTCGAACCTGAAGACCAAGTGCCAGCTTGCGTGAAAGCATGCCCCACAGGCGCGCGTCATTTCGGTGATTTGGGCGATGCGAATTCCGATGTGTCGCTCTTGGTGAAAGACCGCGGCGGTTATGATCTGCTGCCCGAGATGGGCTACAAGCCCACCAACAAATATCTGCCCCCACGCGAGCGTCGCAACACACCACAAGCCCATATTGAAAAGCTGCCAAAGTCAAACGGTTCGCCGATGGAAAAATTGTTTCTCTGGGCGGATAAGCTATTGAGCGGCACAGGCGCATCGGCCGCAGCCAATCCAATGGATCATTCGGGTAAGTTGGAAGGATGATGGACAACAATATACTTATCTTCTCCCTCCCCAACACTTGGGGAAGGCAGGGTGGGGCTCTCTCCGCGAGTCCGGCCCTCAAGCATTTTGACTCGTTGAACCATCTCCACCCCAGCCCTCCCCAAGTGTTGGGGAGGGAGGAGTGATTCAATGAACCCCGCTTATTCCGTCATCCTCTTCACCACAGCGTCCGGCGCTGGTTATGGTTTGCTGTCGATGCTTGCCTTGGCTGGGGCCAGTCATGGCCGCGCCTCCACCGTGGCCTTCGCCTTCACTTCGCTGTTCATCGCGCTGGCCCTCATTACCACAGGGTTGCTCTCATCAACCCTTCACCTCGGCCGCCCTGAGCGGGCTTGGCGCGCCTTTTCGCAATGGCGCTCCTCATGGCTGTCGCGCGAAGGCATTGCTGCCATCATCACCTACCCAATCGCAATTGCATTTGGCATTTGCTGGTCGGGCCTCATCGATGCGCCAGCGCTCATTGCGCCTTTGGGCTATGCCACAGCGATCATGTGTTTAATTACTGTTTTTTGCACCGCAAAAATTTATTCGTCCCTCAAAACCATCCGCGCCTGGAACCAGCCACTGGTTTGCCCGGTCTATATCGCCTTCGCTTTGGCCACAGGTTCGGTATTGCTCACCGCAATTGCTGAGTTTTTTGGCCGCTTTGTCATATTCCAATCATTGCTCGCCACAATTTCCGTCTTCATCGCCCTCATGTTGAAATTCATCTATTGGCGCAAAATTGATGGTGCCAAGCGAAGCCATACTATGGCCGCCGCCACCGGCTTGGGAGCCAAGGATGGAGAGAGTGTGCGCCAATGGGAGGTGCCGCATACAGCAACCAACTTCATCATGAAAGAAATGGGCTATGTGGTGGGCCGGAATCATGCCCGCAAACTGCGAATGCTCTGCCTCATCCTGCTCGATATCGTATTCTTCATGATGCTGTTTTGCCCGAACTTACCGTGGATTTCTTACCTTGCCGTTCCACTCATAGCCCTTGCCGCGTGGATTGAGCGCTGGTTGTTCTTCGCAGAAGCTGAACATGTGGTGGGCCTGTTCTACGGCAAGCAAAGCGCTTGATCGGAAGTAAATAATCATATAAAGAAATCTTTATATAGATTTTTTGAGGTTCACATGCCAAAGCAAACTTTCACCGAAGCCTTAAACAGCCGCCCCTGGATGTTGGCCGACGGTGCCACTGGCACCAATTATTTCCAAATGGGCCTGATGTCGGGTGACGCGCCAGAATTGTGGAATGTGGAGCATGCAGACCGGGTGCGCAAGCTGCACCGCCAATTTATTGAGGCGGGCGCCGACATAATTCTTACCAACACCTTCGGTGGCAATCGCCATCGCCTGAAGCTGCATGATGGTCAGACCCGCGTGCGTGAACTCAACATGGCCGCTGTAAAGAATGCGCGTGCCGAGGCTGATGCCGCAGGCCGAGATGTGTATGTGGCAGGCTCCATGGGCCCCACGGGCGAAATTTATATGCCTGTCGGCACTTTCCCCTATGAAGAAGGCGTTTCCGCATTTGCAGAGCAAGCCGCCGCCCTCAAAGAGGCAGGCGCAGATGTGCTGTGGATTGAAACCATGTCGGGCGAGGAAGAACTCCGCGCCGCTGTTGAAGGGGCCGCCACCGCTGGCCTTCCCATCGTCACCACCATGAGTTTCGACACCAATGGCCGCACCATGATGGGCATCACCCCAACCGCATTTGGCGCGCTCGCGTCATCACTTTCAACCCAACCCGTGGCCATCGGCGCAAATTGTGGCGTGGGCGCATCGGAATTGATCGCCACCGTTATGGGCATCACAGCCGCGCGGCCAGACGCGCATGTGGTGGCCAAAGGCAATTGCGGTGTTCCCCAATACCGCGATGGTCATATTCATTACACCGGCACGCCAGAACTGATGGCCGATTACGCCCGCATCGCATTGGACGCAGGCGCCAAAATCATCGGCGGCTGCTGCGGCACCAGCCCAGAACATCTCGCTTCCATGCGCAAGGCTTTGGAAGGTTATACAAAGGGTGCGCGGCCTTCAATTGAGCTGGTAGAAGAAAAACTGGGTGCTGTTTCAGCCTTGGCCAAAGGCATCGACCAAGCCGCTGATGGCGCAGCGCGGAGAGAACGCCGCCGCTCATAAGCACCTCACCAGAACTCAACCTTCTCCCGTCGCGGGGAGAAGGTGGTGTACAGCGCCGGATGAGGGGGCGACAAGCTATGGAACCAACCATGTCCGATCAATCCACCTGGCTCGACCATTATTCAACTGAAGCGTCGATCCTCGAAGTCGTAAACGGTTTGCTTGAAGGCACTTGGCCTGAGAAAGACTGGAAACACCGTGAGCATTGCGTCGCCACGGTTGGGTTATTGATGCTGCGTCCCGATATTGATTTGAACCAGAAACTGCCCAACATTATCCAAGCCTACAATGTCGCCCAAGGCGGCGTGAACACCGACAGCGCAGGTTATCATCATACCTTGACGCTGTTCTATCTCGAAGCCATCCGCGACTTCATAAAGCAATTGCCCCAAGGCACAGGCACAGTGAACGCGTGCAAGCAATTGCTCGCATCATCAATTGGTAACAAGGATTATCCACTGTGCTACTATTCAAAGGAAACCTTATTCTCAGTCGCGGCCCGCCGTGGTTGGGTTGAGCCGGATTTGGCAGCGCGGAAGTGATCTTCCGATTTAGTTTATCAATCAACCTTTTCCCAAGGCGGGAGAAGTTTGGTTCAGACAATTTGCGTGCCATTATAAGCCAGAAGAGAACAGTTAAATATGGATGAAACCCTAACCCACCTGATCAACAGCTTGAGCGGCCAAAGCGCCTTCCTCGATCAGCTTATGATTGTCACGACCAAATATGGCGTTCCGTTAATGGTGCTGGCCGTGGTCTTTCAGTGGTGGGGAAATCCGCCCCGCGAAAAGCTGCGTCAAACCGCGATCATTGCGGGCCTGTCGTTCTTGTTGGGCCTTCTCACCGCACAAATCATCCTGCTCTTTATCCACCGCCACAGGCCCTATGATACAGGCGTGAGCCATTTGATCATCGACAAAACCATCGATTGGTCATTCCCGTCCGATCACGCTATTGCCTCTGCCTCAATTGCCTTTGCGTTTTTGATGAATGGCTTTCGCAAACACGCATTGGCCTTTGGGTTGGCAGCACTGATTATCTGCTTCTCGCGTATCTATGTCGGAATGCATTATGTGACTGACATTCTGGGGGGAGCAGGGCTGGCCTTGGTGGCGGCTTATCTGGTGAGCAGGTTCTATCAGCGCGGATCTGAGCTGGATCGGTGGTTGGTGGGGTGGTTTTAGTTACTTGTCATCAACTCTGATGAGGCGAAAATTGATACAATTTGGTAAACTTGTTTCTGAGATCGGCATTGAAGCAAAGATATTTGGAAACAGCGTGATTTGTGTGCCATTGATTCCAACTGCCAATCGACCGAGCGCGCTTATGTGAGTTCTATTTTTAGGGGTAAGGAGTTCATTTCTTCCATTGAACATAGGATTGAATTGGCCTGTTCCAATGTTTAAGGTCGTAGTTAATTCGCCATACATTGCTGTCGTAAAATCTAAATCTTCGAGATGCCAAAAGTTTCCAGGCGAAGAAGCATCAAAAAGCAATAGAATTGTAGGCATACATTGCCCAGCTGCCCATCGAAGCTGGCCGCTTGCTTCGCCAATAGCTTTCCTTATTTTTTCGCCCACAGTCTTTGAATGAACTGTAAACGCTTGGTGGGAGTTGTCTTCAGTTGTTGCAATTTCCTTGATTTCAACAGCAATCGATTGATGTTGTAGCTCAATTACAAAATCGGGCGTCTGAACATCTTCTTGAGGAATACGCTTGCACTTAATGTTGTGCTCAGTAATGAAATCATTAAATAATTTTTCGGATAACGTAAGTTTTTGACTTCCTGTTGCGACCATAGAATTCCTCACATCACCTTATCAATCACCACCCGCAACCGCTCCACCGTGCCCTCAACATCCACCAGCTTATCCAGCCCAAACAACCCCAAGCGAAACGTCTTAAACTCAGGCCCTTCGCCCACTTGCAGGGGAACGCCGGCAGCAATCTGCATGCCTTCGGCTAAAAACTTCTTGCCATTCTGGATGTCGGGATCATCGGTGTAAGACACCACTACACCCGGTGCGCCGAAGCCTTCTGCAGCAACTGATGCCACGCCCTTGGCCGCCAGCAATGCGCGCACCGCTTTGCCCAACGCCCACTGCGCCTCCTTCAGCCTAGCAAAGCCAAGCTCTTGCGTTTCCTTCATGGCTTTATGGAATCCAACCAGCGCATCGGTGGGCATTGTGGCGTGATAGGCAAAGCCGCCGCCCTCATAGGCCGCCATGATGGCGCGCCATTTTTTCAGATCAATGGCAAAGCTGTTTGATGTTGTTTCCGCCAACCGCGCTTCCGCCCGCTTCGACATCATCACCAAACCGGCAGAAGGCGAGGCCGACCAGCCCTTTTGCGGTGCAGAGATCAAAACGTCCACACCCGTCGCGGCCATATCAACCCAGATCGCACCAGAGGCGATGCAATCCAGCACCATCAAGGCACCAACCTCATGCGCCGCCGCCGCCATGGCTTTCAAATAACTATCGGGCAATATGATACCGGACGATGTTTCCACATGCGGCGCAAACACCACATCAGGTTTCGCTTCCCGGATTTTCGCAACAACCTCTTCAATCGGTGGCGGCGCATAGGGCGAGCGCAGATGATTGGCATTCTGCCGCGCCATGATCACGGTTGTCTTGGCGGCAAATCCGCCTGCGTCAAAAATCTGCGTCCAGCGAAATGAAAACCAGCCATTGCGAATGATCAAGGCATGCTTGCCATTGGCAAATTGTCGGGCCACCGCCTCCATCGCATAGGTGCCACCGCCTGGCACCAGCGCCACGGCATCGGCGGCATAAACCTCGCGCAGCATTGTTGAAATGTCGCGCATGATGGCTTGGAATTTGACCGACATGTGGTTGAGCGAGCGATCAGTGAAAACCACCGAAAACTCTTGCAAGCCATCAGGATCTACATCAGGGCGAAGTCCGGGCATTTATGCCTCCTTGGAAAAAACCGACTATGGCGCGGATATTGGCAGCGTCAATCCCATTCGAATTTCTGGGTGACGATGGGCTTGGCCAGCATGAACGCATCGCATTCCAATTGCAGCGGTGAATAGTCAGTCTCAGATTTCTTCGCCTTCAGCAGCTTGGCAAATTTCTTATAGATCATTTCATATTCTTCCATCGGCGCTTCCATGATCAGTTTGCCGTTAACGTGCAAAACTGTTCCGCCTTTGGAAAGTTTCATCGTCATGCCGTCAGCCGTGCCGATTTCAATATCCCAAATTTGTTCGCCGCGTTGCCGCCAATCAAACACGGCGATCATGTCCACCGGCTTTTCATCACCACGCTTGAACTTGATCTCAGCGCCAATCGGCGTTGACCAATTTTCCGGAACTTCAATGCGTGAAGACGCAACGAAAATCGGCTCGGGCAAAATTTTGGTGACAATTGAAAGTGCGTTTATGCCAGGGTCAAAAACGCCAAAGCCGCCGGGCTGCGCGATCCATTCCTGGCCTGGGTGCCATTTGTTCACATCTTCCTTCCACGTCACGCGCATGAAATTCACATGCTTGCCTTTGAGACGCGACTTCGCTTCATCAACCGATTTATTGTAGCGCGAATGCCAAGTGGCATAGAGCACGCGCTTTTTCTTTTTCGCATAATCAATCATCGCCACTATTTCACCAATCGTTGGCGTAGGTGGTTTTTCGATCAGCACATTGAAGCCCGCGTCCAAAGCTTCGCGCGCCATGGCAAGTCGAACTGACGGCGGAGTGCACAGAGCCACGGCGTCAATTGAGATTTTGGATTTGATGAGATCGCCAAGCGATTCAAAACATGGCACATAATCAAGCTTGGCATGACGGCTGACACCAGCCACCAGATTGAAATTCTTGTTCTTGGCGATGCAGGGCAAATGCTGATCCACCGCAATTTTGCCGATGCCGATGACGGCGATTTTAAAGGGCATTTAGTTCGCTCCAAGTGAAACTCATAATTTAATCGTCATCCCAGCGAAAGCTGGGACCCCGCTTTCTGTTTGCGAGAGGAAGGAAGCGGGGTGCCAGCTTTCGCTGGCATGACGAAGTGTAGGGGTGGGACGGTGGCTCATGAATTAATCCAGCGCACGGTGGAGCGATGAAACAAACCCATCCACCTCTGCCGCCGTATTGTAATGCGCCAGGCCAACGCGCAGCACGCCGCCCTTATCCATCAAGCCCATTTTTTTGATCGGCTCCAAAGCATAATTATGCCCAGACCACACGAACATGTTCTCACCAGCAAAATGCCGCGCCAGCTTTTCGGGCGCAACGCCTTCAACGGTGAACGAAACCGTGGGCACGCGGCGGTAAATGGCATTGGCCGAAGTGACACCGCGAATAGTGAGGCCTTTCACTTTGCGCAGGCCTTCGATGAGCTGAAGCGTGATGCCATTTTCATATTCAGCGAGATTGCTCCAGGCGGATTTCAACTTTGCAACGCGGGTTTCACCACTGCCAAATTGTTCGAGATATTCAATCGCCCCCAAACAGCCCGCCATGCCTTCATGGCTCAAGGTTC
>JAYVXY010000088.1:0-2100 GCA_043784785.1 Aestuariivirga sp.
GGAAGCTGGCGATGAATTTGGTTTAACCGCCTATGGTACCGAGGCTCTGCACGTGCTTCGCGCTGAAAAGGGCTTTATCGTGATTGGCGATGAAACCGACGGCACAACCACGCCAAATGATGTGGGCATGGACGGCATGGTTTCAAAGAAGAAGGCTGATTTCATCGGCAAGCGTTCGCTCGAACAATCCTACCTCAAGGGGCCAAACCGCAAGCATCTTGTGGGACTTCTCACTGAAGATCCAAATGATGTTTTGCCTGATGGTGCCTATGCCGTGCGTGTGGTGAAAGACAAGCCGCCCATGGAAATGATCGGCCAGGTGACATCCACTTATATGTCGCCAACGCTGGGCCGCTCCATCGCCATGGCGTTGATTGAGAATGGCCGCGCCCGCATGGGCGAGACGATTTCCTTCCCGCTTGAAGGTGGCAAGGTGATGAAAGCCAAAATCACCGATACGGTTTTCTATGACAAGGAAGGAGCGCGCCTCAATGGTTGATCTTCATTTCGAAAGCGCATTGGCCGATCGCCCCCCGCCCAAAAATACCAGCATCGCGATGCGCGAAATTTCCGAACGCGGCATGATTGATTTGCGTGGGCAAACCACTGACAAGAAGTTCATGGCGGCTGCCAAATCCGCACTGGGTGTAGAGCTCCCCAAAACTCCGCGCACGTCGGCCAGTTGGGGTGATGTGCAGGTGTTATGGCTTTCCACTGATCAATGGTTGGTTCTCTGTGGTCGGGCGCGCGTGGGCACAATGCTCGCCGATTTGCGCCAAACCTTGGGTGCCGTGCATTCACTCGCCGTTGATGTGTCCGACATGCGCGCCATTATCCGCCTTGAAGGTGAGGGTATTCGCGAAACACTGATGAAAGGCTCAACGCTTGATCTGATCAGCGATGATTATAAGCCCGGCACCGTGCGTCGCATGCGCTTTGCTGAAATCGCCGCGTTGCTGCATGTTGTCGAAACCAACACAGTCGATGTTTATGTGTTTCGTTCCTATGCTGATTATGCGTGGGAGTTTTTGCAAAAAGCGGCGCGCCAAGGCAGCGAAGTGAAGCTGTTTCCAAACGCTGGTTAAGCGCTTGATTGAACTAAAACTTCGCGGGGCTTAGAGCATCGCTCTGTCGGATAGAATCGAATTAGGATTCCCAAATCAGGTGAGACGTGATTCAAGGTGTGCGGAGGTTATTGCCATGCCACATGCTTTATCGATTGATCTGCGTGAACGGGTTGTTGCTTTTGTCGAAGCCGGAAACTCCTGTAATGAGGCGGCCCGTCATTTCGACACCTCCGTGTCTTTTGCAGTAAAGCTGATGACGCTTTTCCGGGAGACACGTTCTGTTACGCCCCGCCCAAACGGAGGCAAAAGGCACGGCAAGCTTGACCCGGCTGAGGCATTTTTGCTGGCCTTTGTAAAACGCTCACCTGACGTAACAATGCCTGAGCTTGCAGCCATGTTGTCGACAGAAAAGGGCATTGAAGTTGCCCCGCAGTCGCTGTCACGCTGGCTGATCAAGAATGGCTTCAGCTTCAAAAAAAACACTGCGGGCCAGCGAGCAAGACAGGCCTGAACTGGCCAAGGCACGGGCTGAGTGGAGAGAAGGCCGCCAGCCCATCATGCGTGATCAACGCGGGCGTCTGATCTTCCTTGACGAGACATCAACCAACACCAAGATGACCCGCCTGCGCGGACGTTCATTGAAAGGTGACAGATTGAATAGCGCTGCTCCCTTTGGCCGCTGGGGCACGCAAACCTTTGTTGCAGGCCTCAAATGTGACGGGCTTGTAGCACCCTGGATCATCAATGCTCCAATGAATCGCGCGATCTTCGAGGTTTACATTGAAACTCAATTGGCACCCGCGCTCAAGCCGGGCGATGTGGTCATTCTCGATAATCTTTCCAGTCACAAAAGTGTCAGGGCCGAAAGCATCATCCGCGCCAAGGGCGCATGGCTACTCTTTCTGCCGCCCTACAGTCCTGATCTCAACCCAATCGAGATGGCCTTCTCAAAACTCAAAGCCCATCTGCGCGCAACTGCCGCCAGAAGCATCGATGATCTGTGGAAAGCCATCGGCAACATATGCACTCTGTT
>JAYVXY010000089.1:0-7052 GCA_043784785.1 Aestuariivirga sp.
GCCTTGGACCCTGAAGCGGGATTTGCCGGGTGTTCGTGGGGCGCGTTTCAGGTCATGGGCGAGAACGCGCAAGCCTTGGGATATGACGGGCCGTATGATATGGCCAAGGCGCTCGTTACGGGCGAAGCGGCGCATTTGGATTGCCTGATCAGGTTCCTTGAAACGAACGGGCTTGTTGAAGCGTTGAAAGCGTGCCGCCCCGGTGACCCGAAATCTTGCCAGCCCTTCGTTTCGCGCTATAACGGCGCTGGTTATCGACAATTCAACTATGATGTTAAATTAGCCGCCGCAATCGTTTCCTGAAGGTTCGACTCACGATGCCCGATATTGCTAATGTTTTGAAAGACTTTACACCCGGTGCCTATGGCATTTGGACGGGCGTAATCATGGGGCTGATCTATTTTTTGAGGGAATGGCGGGAAAACCGCAAGTTGTCGACTGAAGATAAGCTTGCGCGCCGCGATGGGTACGCGAAGCAAGTTTCAATGTTGATGGGCGAAAACCGCAAATTGATGAACGATCTTGCCACGCTTCGGCGAGAACATGACACCAATCGCAAGGAGTGTATCAAAGAAAATGACGAATTGCGGGGGATGATTGGTCATTTGCAAGAGGAAATTGAAGCGTTAAAACTTCAAGGCGCGAAAGATGAATTCCAGATTGCACAACTGAAAAAGGCTGGTGGACAATGACCGATGATACCACACAGAAAACCATCTTGGTCAACGCAAGTCCGCTGATCGATCAAATTCAGGCGCTCGGTCGCAGTCTCGCGTTGGTTATCGGTGCGGTTTCAACGCTTGCCGGTATTCTATCCAAGCATGATTTGACCGCGTTCATTGCGTATCTGCAAACGTCCGATTTTGCGACGGCGGCGGCAATCGTTGTGACCGCCGTTTCGCTCGGTTGGGGTTGGTGGAAAACTGGCCATCGCGCATCGCAGCTTGCCACCATTGCCGCAAATCCGCGCGTGCCGGATGATGTTGCGGCGCTCAAACCGTCCAGCGCGCCAACCCAAAGGTGAACCAAATGAACAAATTTATGATGATGGTTGCGGCGACGCTGTTGCCAGCTTGCGCGATCAGCGCTTGCACCACGCTTGGAACGGCGCAAACCGTTGCCGGGTTGGCGCAATCGCTATCCGTGGCCACTCCGCAGCAAGCCACCACGTTGAACGAAGCGATCAACTCGGCAACGTTGGTGACCCGGACGGTTGACGTTGTGGTCAAGAATACCACTCTTGACCCGGCGCTGTTGACCAAGATCAACATTGCGAGCGATACCGTTCATTCGGCGCTCGTTTCGCTTTACGATGCCAACGCCAAGGGTCAAAGTTTGACGTTCGGTGCTTTCAACGCGGCGGTCAAAGCATTCAATGACCTTACCGCCAACGCAAAGGTGCATTGATATGAGTTGGGATAAAATCGCCGCTGAAGCGGTTTCCGCGCTGAAGCTGATCGAACCGCTGTTGACCGCTGCAAGCCCGGCGGCGGGCGCTGCGCTGGCAGTCGCGGAAAAGATCGGGCAGGGCGTGCTTGCGGCTGAACCGACCGCCGTAGCGCTCTACAACCAGATCAAGAGCGGCAAGACGCCAACCGGCGACGAATTGCGCGTCGCAATGGATGATTACGAAGCGGCTTATCAGGAACTGAAAGCCGACATTGCCGCAAAGATGCCGCCGCCCGTGTAGCTGATTGCGTTGCGCGACGTTCAACGGCCCGGCTAATCACCGGGCCGTTTCGTTTAATCTTCAACCCAATATTTTGCAGCAATCATCGCTCCTGATTTGGTTGGATAACTGAATATCATGTTTGGCCCGGCTGCGATCGATCCTTCCCAACCCTTCGCGCAAAAGAACTTGCCGCGCGAACCGCTAACCTTGGCCCACTTTCCATTGCGGCGGATATATTGGTCAGTCATTTGATCGGCTCCGGTCGTTGCGTCCTGTCACCGCTCTAACGATGGTCGTTCAAATGGTCAAGCGCTAATTTCAAGCGATGATCAATTTTCTGACAACGCTACGGTGACCTACAATTCGCACAAAACCAAAATTAATCAAACCGATTGGCGTCTCTCTCCAATCATCAACCGAAACGGTTGTGGTTTCATATTGGATCAGCATATCACCGTCAATCATGGTGCAAGAGCCAATCGTCAATTTCGGCTCATATTCGATTCGCATAATACAACACCTTCTAAGTTATGATCAATTTGCGGCTTTCCTGCAAATACCATTCATAGTTCACGTTATCGAATCGGAAATCTGCCGCTTGGTTGCATTCGGCAACCATCCAACCCGCCTGTATCGCCATGCGCCGATCGTCATACCGCCCCCATGTGTCGGGCTTGTCCGCCTTGCCGGTGCATACCGCCGCGTTCCAAGTGCCGCCGCTGACAGTCATCACCCGGTTGTATTCGGCCAACGTCACACCGCCCTTGCGCTTGAACTGGCCGATCGTATGACCCGGCGGGGGCGGGCTGATCTTGACCAACGGTGCGCCTTCGCGAGCGACATAATAGCGGGTGGTTCGTTGAATGACGTTGCCGCCCAACTCCAACCGGGACGATCGGTCACATTTCGCGCGGCACATGAAATCAAACGGGTCGGTATGAAACCTGATATAGTGTTCCGGGTCGATCCCATGCACCATTGCAGCAACCGCCGCTCGCGTCGAAACGATGTTGCTTAGGTCTTTATACCAGCAAGGCGGGGACGCTTGTGAAATACTATCGGCATAGTTGAATGGGTCGGGAAACCACATGCACCCTTTTTCCTTCAGTTTGCCTTTTATATCTTCAGCCAGATAATTGTTCACGTCTTTTATGAAAAGCCTTTGGTACTCGGCATATTCCAATTTCAAACAAGTGAACGCTTGCCAATCTGTTTCAATCTGTTTTGCAACAGGTATAAATTCCCTACGAATGCGGTATGTGATACCGTCCGTATTTGCCGCAATCATTTCAAGCGTCGGGACGTTTGCCAATCGTTCAGCCAACATACAAAGTAAAAGTTGGCCGTTTACGGGCACTGTCATCGCATACTTAGGATCATAAAATACGCTGAATTTGCTGTTGCTCTTTCCCCATGCGCCATTTGCTGCAAGCTTCAATGCCGCGTTTTGATAAGTGCCCTTCGCGTGCGTCTTGCGCTCAATAGGAATCTTGGAATACTCGCCAATGAACGCATCGCCCAAATGCTCCGGTGCAAGGCGGTTCACGATCGCAATGTTAGGGTATAGTCCTTCAACGTCAATATCGATGATTTTCCAATCATCATCAGAAACAAATTTGCGACTGGCAACGCTGGCATGAACACCGCCCGTTCCAAAATAGAATTCCAACCCGCCAACGTTCGCAATTAGATTAGTGAAAACACCTTTGGTTTTGATAGGGCTATCAGGGTCGGTAATATCGTCCGGTGTCAGCACTTGCGCCAACATGAATTGGTGAACTCGCTGGAATTCGGGATTATCGAACCGAATATATGGAAAAATGATTTCAGCTAAGGCAATGCGTGACCGGGGCGTTTGCCGCCGTTGCTTGCGCCCGCTCGAATGATCAAAGCAAACCTCATCGCCTAGACGCTGTTCAAGCATACGTTCGCCAATTTTCGTATCATTGAAATTGAGCGCTTCAATCCCGAATTGGTCAATTAACCCTAGACGAAATTCAATGGCTTTCATCGAATAAAACGCAAACCGCTTCGTTTCCCTAACATCCGTAATATTATATGGTATCAACTCGCCATCGATATCGGTTTGACTAACCGGTTGATCAAACGGTAACTTCGATTCGCGGACGTTTGGCGCTCGCATGTTGATTTCGAGCGCCTTCAGGCTTGTGGTCTTTGCAATATTATCGAAATGATGTATGCGATACAAATCAATCTGTGGCGCAAGTCGATCGCGATCCCAAATGACATGACCGAACCGATCGGCGCTGTTGATGATGGATTGCGATTTGGCGTAAAGTTCAGCGAACCCGAAATGCGGGTTGCGATAGAACGCATGTATCATCGGATAATCATAGTTGATCGAATTGAAACCGATCATAGGCGTTTGCGTTTGCGCCAGCCAATTCAACCATTGAATAAGTTGCAACCGATCATCGCGAAACTGGCTGATTTCCCATGTGCTGATTTGATCACCGTAAAGCGTTTCAGCCGTAAGCGTGAATACGTTCGGGAGACACTCGCAATCCCAAACAACAGCGTTATCAAGACTGATCATTTGCAGCCGTAGCAAATGTTGCGCCAGCCATTTGATGATTTAACAGTTTTCCAACCGTCTATATCGATCGCGTCTTTTGCGTCTTGAAAACCCTCTCTTGAATTTTCGCGAAGGTGATCAAAATCGACAACATCAAAGCACTGATCACACTGCGCAATGTAACATTTGCTTTCGTGACTAAATCTGATCGTCATGGTAGTTACTCGGTAAAATGGCCCGCTGCACCATTATAGCACAACGGGCCAAATCAAAAGGGACGCAATCGTTTAACCATTCGCTATATGAGCAACGCGGCGAACATGGCTTCCCGTCAACCGGGCAAATCCGCCGCGTTGGATCATCGCCCCGGCGGTATCATGCCCGGTTGTGGATAACCAGCGGGAGCGCCGGGGCCGGGCTGTGGCGTGTACTGCGGCTGCATAGGTTGTTGGGGCAGATACCCCGGCTGCTGCATCGGTGGCGGCGCGTACTGCGGCTGCTGCATAGGCTGACCGGGTTGACCCGCCGCGAAGTCATAGGCGGGCGGGGGATATCCACCGGGTGCGGCTTGTGGGGCTGGATATCCGCCCGGTTGGGCCGCTGGCGGCGCGTACTGTGGCTGTTGGGGCGGATATCCCGGCGGTGGTCCGCCCGGTGGCGCGTAGGCGGGCGCTTGACCCGTTCCGGGCATTCCCGGCGCACCCGCTGGCGCACCGATCGGTGTGGCGCTCGCACCGGGGGGCAATGCGTGGTGTTGACCCTTGAAGATCGCGTTCGGGTCCGCCGTTCCCGCCGAAACGATTTCGGTGCCGTAACCGACAAACTCAACAGCGGTCGGGTTGATGTAAATACCGGGGGTTTGCGTTCGATCGGTTGGGACGTTCGCTTTCAGGTTCAACCCAACCGCAACATAATCGCCGCACTTGATCCCGTCCGCCGCCAATTGCTGATATGCACCGTTTGCGAATTTGAAAATCGGCGGTGCCTGCAACTCGGTCGAAATCGAAAGCACATAGCAACCCGCATAACCTTCGCGTTGGTTAAATGGCTTGCCTTCACGGTCAACGCCGTCGCCATCAACGTATTTCCAAGCAAACGCGGGCGGCGCACCTTGGGGGAATGCCGTTGCAGCTTCAGCCGCAAGAGCGGGCCAAATGTGCTGTTGAAACGTTGCTTTGTCAAAGGCAACGCCGAATGACCACGATTGGCGCGGGTTGCCTTGCTGATCAAGCAACACTTGCTTGGTTTTCTGATCGGTGCGTGGGCGTGCTTTGGTTGGGTGACCCCAAACAATGCGACCCGGTGGTGTGGTGATTTCAGTCGGCATTCTGGTTACTCCGCTTGTGTTAACGCTTCAGTAATTTGCGCGCCCGTTCGTCAACATCAATCTTGACCAGTTTAGGCGCGATCGATGGGCGTTCGGTATATAGTGTCAGCAAAGCGAGCGGTATGCCGCGTTTCTTTGCTTCAGCCGGTGAAATCATATCATCTTTGGCGCAATCGATCCCGGTCAACGCTTTGAGCAACGGCGCGGTTACGAATGGTTTCCAACGGGTGTTGCCGATACGCGGGTCAAGCCCGTAATCTTCAAAAATCGCACCGCTCTTGATTCGGTATGTAACCAATTCTTCGATTGCTGCAAGGCGTCCTTTGATAGTGTCGCTCGCAAGTCGCAACATGCCCAATTCAAAACCAAGTGCTTCATTGCTCAATTCATCGTTGAAAACGGCGGACGTTGCGTCAATCGCGTTCATTCCCGCCGATCGATAAGCCGGGCAAATCGGCGCGGATTGGCAGGTTGCGCAAAATGGGTTGGTCGTAAGCTGGTCAACCGGATTGTTCAACGTTTGCATCATTTGCGTGCGCAAGTCATTAAATTGAATTGAATCAATTTCCCAAATGCGCAACGGGCCTTCGTGATGATGGGCGCGGGGCTGGTAAACTCTGAATACAATTCGATCAGGTGTCAAACCGTGAATTGCAGCAAAACCGACTGCATGACTGATCAACGTCCAATTCATCTTGGCGTCAACGATACGGTGACCGTATTTATATTCATCAACGGTCAATATGTAATTTGCCGCGTTCCATTTGATGTGATCAGCGCGACCATTAACTCTATACGATTGACCGGAATGTGACGTGATCGATTCCATTTCGCCGCAATCGAGCGTTGAAAGATACTCCGCCGCAAACTGGCACATATCAGCATCGATCACATAACCGTTCGGTGCCTTCGTTCCGATCAATGCGCTAGGCTGATCACCGTTGAACATGCGAACCGCCACATAATGCGCCGCTGTGCCTTCATCGCGGCGCGTCGGGTCATCATCGCCCGGCAGTGCATCGGGCATCCTGATCGAACCATTGCAGCGCATGAACACCGGTAGGCGAGTGGCGGTGATTTCAAGCATCAGTCAACGGCTTTATGTCAGTTTCATTGAACATTGGCGGTTCCTTAAAAAGTGCCCGGCTTGGCGGGAGGGGGTGGGGATACCAAGCCGGGCTTCAGAGCATCGGGGTTGCTCTGAATTCCTACCAACGGCCATCGCGTTGGAGCAACTGAACCGCATAATTGACCATATCAGGATATTGCGAAATATCCGTGATCGCGGTCAACTGCGGATAACCGGCGGGCGCGAACGCATTGCTGATTTCAGCGGTGATGCGCGCCAGATAATCGACGTTGATCAGCGGTTGACCGTCCGGGCCGATTTGCGCCGCCTTCGCCGCGATGTTCTGCATGAACGCGCCGAAATCAACCGCAACCGTCACACCGCTAGATGCATGATCGGCAACGCCCGCCGCTTGTGCCGTGGCGACAGGTGCGGCGGCGGGCATTGG
>JAYVXY010000090.1:0-2093 GCA_043784785.1 Aestuariivirga sp.
GCTGCGTGCCAGCGAAATCGGCGTTGAAATCACACCAAGAACCGGATCAATCGCCTCGATATTATACAGCCCCTTCCATCCCTGATTGTCGTTGATGTCGAAGGCCATCTGCCAAATCATCAATAGCGGCGAAGGTGATGAATTGTCATATCGCTCCATAAATATTTGTGTTTGAGCGCTGTTTCCTGGTGAATTATTGCGGATTACCAACGCAGGCCATGCATTGTCAAGCAATGTCTCAAATACAAACGCTGGCGTTGAAGCTGGAGCGCCGCTTCTTGCATTATTCATGTTGATGGATACAGGGCCATCAAGTATGACCCCGCCAGCTAATTCCGTGCAAGAAAATAAAAACAACGAAGAAATAAGCAAAATTATTCGCATTTTTAAGCCCTTATTCTAAAAGTGAAGTAGCAATTCAGCCGAATAACAAGCCTGTTTCCACGGCTAATGCTACCCTAATATTTTTTACGAACCCGCACACACATAGTTGAACCCCGTCGTGGTAGCCCCCGTGCTCAAACTCAGTGTGAAGCCGAATCGGTTTTGTGCCGACAGCGAATACGACCCGGCGAACGTTGTCGAAGGCGTGACTGCGCAAAAAGCGCTGCTTGGAAATGGTGTCTGGAAAGCCAGCGTGCATGAAGTCGGACTGCCGCCGCCGGTGAAAAAATTGCCACCATTATTGGTGCTGGTGCCATTGGTGGACGGGTTTGTGCCGCAGCTGCTGAGAGTCGGCCCGGCAGCCACGCCGACGAAATTCAGCGCCGTTGCAGTGCCTAAAATATCTGCGGATGCGGAATATAGACCGGAAAACCGATAAGCCGGGGTGCCGAGTGGAAACGCCAGCGTCGATCCTGGGAAAATCGCATTTGGCGTGATGTAGAGCACGGGCAAGGATTGCGGATAAAACCCAATGGCGTGATTGGAACTGTCACCAACGATGAAATTTGACCCTGATCCAAATTGAATCTGGCCGGAACTGGCCGCGCCCGCGACATTGGACGTGCGCAGGGAGCCGTTGATCGCGAGTTCAGTTCCGGCTTGCGGCGCTTGCCCAATGCCTACCTGACCTGTCCGCGCCAGAGACAATGGTGTTGCGATAACCCCCACCAATGGATCAATCGCCTCAATGTTGAACAGCCCCTTCCACCCCTGATTGCTGTTGATGTCGAAGGCCAACTGCCACATCATCAACAATGGGGATGGCGATGAATTGTCATATCGCTCCAAGAAAATCTGCGTCTGGGCGGCGTTGCCCGGCGAATTATTGCGCAACACCATGCCTGCCCACGGCCCGTCAACAGTTGTCTCAAATACAGAGGCAGGCGTTGAGGGGGAAGCTGGGGCCGAAGCGCCGTTCATGTTGACGGAAACCGGGCCATTTATGGCGGTTCCAGCCGATGGGTCGGCAAATGCAGTCGATGAAGCCGTCATGCAACCGGCGAATAAAAGCAATGTGCATCGCATGCCAAATTCCTTCAGATTGGAGAGAATCAGCCGTAAAAGCCGTTTGACGAAGTTGAACCCGCTGCATTGCCTGGCAAGAAGCTTATGCCTTGGCCATAGACATAAATCTGGCCGCCGAAGCTCACCGAATATCGCGGCCCGGTCGGCGTTGTCATCGCGCCGAAGATTGCCAATGTCGTAAACAGGATAATGCCGCCGGAACTCGCTACTGCAAACCCTTGGGTAAAGGCGGATGACGTTCCGTTAAAGAAGCATGCTGAAACACCGTCCGATGCCGAATAGCGACCAATTGCGAAAATATGCCCGGCGCGGGCTTGCGACCCATTAAGATAAATCACGCCCGCATCGTCACGAATCGTTGCGCCAGATTCGCAATATTCATCGAAATAGTTGGCGCGCGCAGTAGTCGCTTGGAAATAGCACGTATTGACAACCACATTTGATCCGGTTTGCGCCCATACCGCCGCTTCAACCGCTTGCGCCGGTCCAGTATAATTGTAGGAAAACTGGATATTGGAAACACGAATATTTGCCGATTGGCAAAGAAAGCAATAGTTTACACCCAGGACACATTGCACAAATGTTGAAGTGCCCAATCCGTTGACCACCACATTTTGTGGCCC
>JAYVXY010000091.1:0-49061 GCA_043784785.1 Aestuariivirga sp.
TTATCTTGTCGTTCAGTACAACGGCATTGGCAACAACAAAGAATTCAACATTGGTTAACGCCGCCAACAACAAGATCAATTTCTCGATGGCCCTGGCCTAGTTCTTCGGTTTCACAGCCGGCACAACGACGATAATCGGGACACTCGCCAACACCCCAAATGTGCCACAAGGCATCTACAAAAGCGTAGAAACGATCAACGTGATTTATTGAGTTTGAAGTCACTGGGTTGGTTCAAAGATCGCGTGTGATTCAAATTGGAGCATTCAGGAATCGGCGCATTAACTGCTTCCATGCACTGAGAATTAAAGCTCGTCCCATATACATGATGATAGTCAAAAAATTGGGGATACTCCATGCATAAGGCAATACTGAAGCTTTCAATACTCGCAGTCTGCTGTATTGGAACAACGACTTATGCAGCCACGAGTTCAGGCACATTCAATGTGCAGGCAACAATTGTCAAAACTTGCAATGTGTCAGCTGCAGCGGTTAACTTCGGCAGCTTGTCTACAGTTCTGGGATCCGAAACTGCAAACTCTACGGTAACCGTTACGTGCAGTGCGGGCACACCCTATAATCTGTCATTCACCGCAGTTGCTGGTGGCCTGACAAAGACAACCAATCTTGTAAATGGCGCTAACGCCATTCCGGCGAATTTCAGTCTCGGAACCGCTGCAGCAGCAGCTGGCACAGGTTCTGGAACCGCAACTATATCTGTTGGTCTGACAGCAACACCATATCCCGCAACTGGGCTTTACCAAGCCACGCAAACGATCAATGTTGTCTATTAACATTTGAATTCGACGAGCGGTATTCAACACCAAACTAGCTTTTAAAATAGTGAACCACTTGAGACAGAATTGTCTTGAGTGGTCTATTTTTTTCGACCTCAGTTCGACGATTGACGCTAGGATTAAAGCGCTTCTGATCCTCCAGCGTGAATATTCTGGATCAACGCACCGGGGGTCTCGCAAGGTAGAAATCTGATTGTGCACTATGCTTAACCATAGCTGAATAGTTTTCCATTTTACGATTTTAAGAAATCACTTAGATGTTGAAATAACAAGATAATACTCCAATTCAGTGGACGTTGGATAAACATTGATTCAAATCGGAACAACTTGAATCCTTCAGTTAACCAGCCTCTTGAACTCCAGTTTAACAAGCACCGCGCTATCAAAGTGGCGGGGACAATACGGGGGCATCTTGCAATTCATTTGCGGCGGCAACGGTAGAAATCCCAAGGTGCAATTAAATCTCATAACAAGGGTCATATAATGCGTAAATATATTCTTCCACTCGTTGCCGTAGCTGGTTTGGCCAGCGCGTCGTCTGCTTTTGCTGCCACGGCTTCGGGCACATTTAATGTACAAGTTACAATCGTGAAGGCTTGCTCTGTAGCAGCAACAGCTGTGAACTTCGGCAACTTGTCAACCATTCTTGGTACGGAAGCATCGACTTCGACCGTATCGGTAACTTGCAATGCTGGCACGCCATATAACTTGTCCTTCATTTCGGGCAACAACGCCGCCATCACAGCTGCTGGTAACTTGGCCAATGGCGCAAATACCATTCCGGTTGCCTACGCCTTTACCAACGCTGCCGCCGCTGCAGGCATTGGCACTGCCACAAACACGATTAATGTAACTCTGCCAACTGCAACACCATTTCCGGCAACTGGCCTCTATCAGCAAACCCAAACGGTTTACGTGAACTACTAAGAAAAGCGGGCCCCGAACAGCTGGCCTCATAACATCAAAACGTAAACTGCCTCGGGGTGAATAATCCCGGGGCGGTCACGCTGAAATTTATTCAAATTAAGGGGATCGATGATGAAAACGAAGGGTGGGACCTTGGTTCGTAGTCTGGCGCTGGCAACAACGTTGCTTGCAGTGCCTTTTTCTGTTTCTGCAGCCACGCTGCAAGTGAGTCCAATCAACATTGAAGTGAGCGCGCCGACGACAACGTCGACAGTTACACTGACCAATATTGATGGCAAAGGTGTTTTGAACTGCCAAATGCGCGTGTTCAAATGGACACAAGTGAATGGCCAGGACAAGCTTGAGCCAACCAAAGATGTTGTAGCCAGCCCGCCTGCTCTTGTGATCAAGGAAGGTGCCAACGCCACTGTGCGTATTGTTCGCCTGACCAAAACACCCGCAACCACCGAAGAAACCTACCGCCTACTGGTGGATGAAATTCCACCGCCGCCAAGCAAGGGCACAGAAGCCGTTGCCTTTGCAGTGCGCCATAATATTCCGGTTTTCTTCTCACCCTCCGGCTTCAGCAGCAAGATCAATTGGACGGCCAAGGTGGTGAAGGGCGGCATTCAGGTTTCAGCCCAAAATTCGGGCCAACGCCATCTACGCCTTGCGTCGCTTCAAATCGTTGGAAATGGCGAGACTGATGTCTATAATAATGGACTGGCAGGCTATGCCCTGGCGGGCAGCAGCAATGCTTGGGCGATCAAATCCAAAGCAATCAAATCAGGTAGCACGATCAAGATCACGGCCAAGGGCAATGATGGACCGATCGAGGCGACCGTACAGGTCCAATAGAAAATTCGGTTTCTTGTTGCGATACTGATCGCTTCCGTCCTGTTCATACCACTTGGCTTGGCCAAGGATGTAGTATTGCCAGCGGCTGCTCAGGCTCAGACGGCTCCAGCAAACAGTGCTGTGGCCCAACCCACGCTTGGGGTCACGGTTGATGATATTCCAGCTGCTGGTCACTTGATTGATGATCCTGCGACACCAGGCCAAGCCGCTGCTTCTTCTACCAATGCACCGGGCCTTCAACTCGATGTACTGGTCAATGGCTATAAGATAGATTTGGTTGCAGCATTTACTTTACGGCCCGATGGCTCGATGACTTCCGCACGATCCGAGCTCCGCGAACTCGGACTTAAAATTCCAGCGATTGGTGCCGATGATGAGCAAATCAATCTCGCAACAATAGCAGGCCTCAACTTCAAATATGATCAGGCCCAGCAGACCATTGATCTTCAGATTTCCGATGCTGGTCGTGAGGCAAAGTCGATAAGCATTATTCCAAAAAAGGAAATGTTCAAGGCTGAAAGCGATACGGGATTGGTCTTAAACTATTCCGGCTATGGCGCAGCAAATTATGACTTGGGAGGTGCCTTATCTAGCTTTAGTGGCGCATCAGTCAGTCTTGACGCGCGGGCTTTTTCGAAATTCGGCGTTATTCAGCAGACTGGTGTGATTGGCACAACGACATTTTCGGATTTCAGCTCCATAAGATTGGATACATCTTGGTCCTACTCCAATCAGGAGCGCGCAGAGACCTATACCGTTGGTGACGTCATCAGCGGCGGCCTCAATTGGACAAGACCGGTGCGCTTGGGCGGTGGTCAAATCCAACGCAACTTCGGCATTCGTCCTGACTTGATTACCAAACCTTTGCCCAGTTTGACAGGCAGTGCCGCTGTGCCATCAACACTTGATGTCTATGTCAATAACGCCAAAACATTCTCGCAAGACATTGCCCCCGGCCCATTCAGTATTGATCGTTTGCCTGTCATTACCAGCGAAGGAACAGCACGGGTTGTCCTCACCGATACAACAGGCCGACAAACCCAGAGTGAAACACCAATCTATACATCACCTGAACTTCTGGCCCCACATTTGTTTGATTACGCGCTCGATCTGGGTTTGGCACGTCGCGGCTTTGGGACGGAAAATTTTGACTATGACAGTCAAATTATGGCCCTTGCCAGCGCGCGCTATGGTATCAACAATTGGATTACGGCAGAAGCCCATGCCGAATGGCGGACAGATTTGTATGAAGGTGGTTTGGGCGGCCTGTTTGTGGCTGGCCCATTGGGCACTTTCAATACCGCCATGTCTGCGAGCTTGTATCAAGGCGATGTGGGTTTCTATGGCTATGGGGCCTGGCAACTCGAATATAAAAACTTCCTTGTGCGGGCTTCAACAGCCAGAACCTTCGGCAATTTTGTCGATCTTGCTGCAATAACTGAGATTCCAAACAGCGGCATTTATAATAGTGGTGTGCCAAAGGCGCTGGATCAGCTTTCTCTTTCTTATGGCTTTCCGGATATGAATATGGGCACCGGCTTGTGCCTTATCCACCAGATCGCACATGACGGAACTGAATCTTTGCTCGTCGGCACCAATATCACCAAGTCATTCAAGAACGACCTGTCGATCTATGCCAATGCTTATGTCGATCTCGAGAACAAAGCTGACTATGGTGCCTTTGTTGGCTTTTCGATTCCCTTTGGCAAAAATATCAACACTTCTTCTGGCGGCAGTTTTGTGAAGAACTCCTGGACCGCAACCACAGAAGCCTCGAAACCGCTCGACACAAACTTTGGATCATATGGCTGGCGCGTTTCTGCAACAGATCAACAGGGCAACGGCAAACTATCTGCAGAAGGGGCTTACCGCAGTGCGCATGCGTTGGTATCTGGCCGCGTGGCAAGCAATGATGGAAGAGTGAGCGGCAATGGCTCCGTTGATGGTTCAATCGTGGCTACGAAATCAGGAGTGTTTTTGGGCAATCCAATTTCTGATTCTTTCGCTGTGGTTGACGCCGGTGTTGAAGGCATTGATGTGAGCTATGAAAATCGCTTTGTTGGAAAAACCGGAAAGAATGGCAAACTGCTTATCAGCCAGTTGCATGCCTATCAACCCAACAAGATTTCGATCGACTCCGAAAATCTGCCGCTGAACACCAGTGTGTCTGAAACCGAAAAACATGTAGCACCTCGTTCCAAGAGCGGAGTGCTGGTTGATTTTGGTGTAAAGAAGGACGGAAACGGATTAATCGCTATATTGCAAGATTCGAAGGGGGTGTTCCTGGCACCCGGCACCAAAATTAATGTTTCGGGAAAGGATGAGCCATTTGTGATGGGCTATGATGGCGAAGTGTTCTTGACCGACATTGGCGAGCATGTCACCTTGACCGCCGAAGGTGTGAATTCAACATGTGCGGTTTCTTTTGATTTCAAAGCAGACAAAGAAACGCAAGCCTCTATTGGGCCATTAAAATGCCTCTGAGGTGTTTTGGTATTATTGCGCTTTTATCAGTTTTGATTGCGGGCACGGCCAACGCCCAATCTTGCAATTTTGCGATCACTGACATCAATTTTGGCAGCGTGAACTTAAGTGTTGGAGGCGCTTCCACAACATCAGGCACTTTAACCGCCAATTGCACTGGCACGCCCAATAGCACAATTACAATTTGTCCAAATATCGGTGACGGCACAGGAGGATCAACCGCGGGCAATCCACGTCTGCTGGCCAATGGGCCACGCACCGTGCCCTATAATTTTTTTCAGCCCTCAGGCCAAATCTGGGGTTCCTATGTGTGGCCCTATGCGCCTTTGCCTCCGGTCTTATCACTCTTGCTAAATGGTTCAGGCACGGGGGCATTATCGCAAACCATCAATGCTCAATTAACGGGAACCGTCGCATTGGCCCCGGCTGGCCTTTACCAGTCGGTCTATAGTGGTGCGCACACGCTGATTGATTATGGCTACGCGCCCGGCCAAAGTTGCAAAGTCGTTTCCGCACGAGCAACGCGCGCACCCTTCACGGTCAGTGCGCTAAACAATAATAGCTGCAATATTTCTGCCACACCGATGAATTTTGGCAGCCGCACCGACTTGAGCGCTGCCCAGATCTCGAGCAATCAAATCTCGATTACCTGCACCAACGGGGTAAAATATAGTGTGGGATTGAGCAACGGATCAAATGGCGGCACCAGCCCGACCAATCGATTTATGTCGAATGCAGCGACAGGCCAAAAAATATCTTACGGCATTTTCCAAAACGCGAGCCTGACCCAGCAATGGGGATTAACGGCTGGCGCTGATATGATTTCCGGCACAGCCACTGGGCTGACCCAAGTCTATAACGCCTATGGCCAGATTCCTGTTCAGACAACACCAACCGGCGGTGCCTATACCGACACTGTCGTGATCACACTGAACTATTGATTTTAGTTCTAAACTGGCCCGGTTGATCCGCGCACGATCAGATCAACATTCCAAAGTTCATGCGGCTGTTCGGCTTCGGGGTCGGTAATCATCGCCAAAAGCAACTCCGCCACGCGTGAACCTGCAGCACGAATGGAGGATCTTGTGGTCGTGAGCGATGGGATCAAACCATCCGCATTCAAAAATGGCAAACCATCATCATGGGCGATCAGCGAAATATCTTGACCGATTTGCAGCCCCATCTCGTTAATCGCCCGCATTGCTCCAGACACTAACAACATGCTGGACAGCAACAAAGCCGTTGGGCGGCCCGCCAATTGCAAGATACGCTTGCTTTGCCGATAACCGTTTTCTTCGGTCATCAAAACGCTTGCGGTAATCGTTGGATCAACCGGAATGCCTTTGTCATGCAGGGCTTGCTCATAGCCTTGCCTCCGGTGCAACGCGAAGGTCATATCCTCAAAGCCGTTGATCAAACCGATGCGGCGATGGCCCAGGTCAGTAAGCAACTTTGTGGCGCGTTGAAATGCGCCGCGATTATCAATGTCGAGCCACGCATAACCCACTTCTTGATCGTCAAGTCGGCCATGAACAATGAAGGGCAGTCTCAGCTCATTCAACAAAGCAATGCGTGGATCATGCAGACGGGGCGCCAGAACCACAACGCCATCAACGGCTCCGCCTTGAGCATAGCGTCGGTAAACCGAAAGCTCATCTTCATTGCCGCCTGCATGCAGCATCACTTCAAAGCCATGCGCTGAATAAACATCCGCAGCACCCGATACGAAATCCGAAAACAGGGGATCAATCATCAAAGACCGATCAATCGGAAACACATGGCCGATGGCATGTGACCGACCAGTTGCCAACCGCCTTGCATGAGGGTTTGGTTGATAGCCTAAGCGCCGCGCCTCATCACCAACCCGCCTTTTCGTTTCGGCCCCAACTTCCGGATAGCCATTCAAAGCCCGGCTTACCGTGGTCGGCGACAGGTTGAGGTGCTTGGCTAATTCTTTGAGATTCATGAATGATTACTCGCACATCTCCAAAGCGCTTTCAATACACAACAGAATTTTGCACTTTGATTGCTGCAATGCAACATGAAATATATGAAAAAACCCTTGACGATTTGACAATTTGAAAGCATCAACACAATGTCAAAGCGCTTTGGGAAAAATCAAAAATAAACCCATCTGACTCTGGGACGAACCGAAACGTCACTTAACCTGGGAGGATCCTGACGTGAAAAAAATTCTATTACTTGGTGCATCTTTTGCATCGTTTGCTCTTGTTGCACCAGCCTTTGCCGAGCTGAAATATAAGCCAGGTGAAGATGCCAAGTTCACTTGGGCGAATCTGGACGCCTTGAAAAAAGTTGATCTCAAGGGCGAAACCCTGACAATTTTTGGCCCATGGCGCGGTGACGATGAAAAGCATGTGCAGGTCATCCTCGATTATTTCCGCGACGCCACTGGTGCTGATGTGAAGTATTCCTCATCTGAAAATTATGAGCAGCAGGTTGTGATTGATACATCCGCCGGCAGCCCAGCCAACATTTCAGTTTTGCCTCAGCCTGGTTTGATTGCTGATTTGGCTGGCAAAGGCTTGTTGTCACCATTGACCGATGCTGATGCCAAATGGATGGTCGAAAACTACGGCGCTGGCCAGTCATGGGTTGATCTCGGCACTGCCAAGGGCAAGGACGGCGCCAAGAATTTTTATGGTTTTTCCTACAAGACCGACGTGAAGAGCTTAGTTTGGTATAGCCCTGAAAACTTCAAGGATGCAGGCTACGCAGTTCCCAAGACCATGGAAGAATTGATCGCCTTATCTGACAAGATTGTCAAAGATGGTGGCAAACCATGGTGCATCGGGCTGGGTTCAGGTGGTGCAACAGGTTGGCCTGCAACCGACTGGGTTGAAGACATCATGCTGCGCACACAGAAGCCCGAAGTATATGATGGCTGGGTGAACAACACCGTGAAGTTCACTGATCCTGCAGTTATTAAAGCCTTGGATATTTTCGGCTCATTTGCCAAGAATGATGCCTATGTCGATGGCGGTCATGCTGGTGTTGCTTCGATTGACTTCCGCGACAGCCCGAAAGGCCTCTTTTCAACGCCACCCAAGTGCTACATGCACCATCAAGCGTCTTTCATTCCTTCTTTCTTTCCGGAAGGAACAAAAGTTGGAAAAGATGTGGACTTCTTCTACTTCCCGACTTACGCGGACCGTGCTGACCTCGGCAAACCCGTTCTCGGTGCTGGCACACTCTTCACCATCACCAAAGATTCAAAGTCAGCTCGCGCCTTCATTGAATATTTGAAGATGCCACTGGCTCATGAACTCTGGATGGCGGACGGCGGTTTCCTCACCCCACTCAAATCCGCTAATCCTGCTGCCTATGCCAATGATGCGGCCCGCAAAGAGGGTAACCTCATGGCAACGGCAACCACCTTCCGTTTCGACGGATCAGACCAAATGCCTGGCAAGATTGGCGCTGGTGCGTTCTGGACTGGCATGGTGGATTTTGTCGGCGGCAAATCATCGGCTGATACAGCTGCTGACATCCAGAAGGCATGGGATGCCCTCAAGTGATCTAGGTTCCTCCTAGTATTCGCGACGAAAGAGCTCCGGACCCTGTTTTCGGTTCGGAGTTCCCTTCTCTTAACAGCGAAATTTTCGGCGGGGTGTCGTTCAAATGACAGCGCAAATTCTCTACGCATTTTTCACCGTGATCATCGGTGTGGGCGGGTGTTTCGGCTATTTCTACGGATCGAATTGGCTATTGGACCGGATTTTTCCAGCCAATGTCAATAACGACTCGAGTGCCGTGCGCAATTTGAAGTTACAAGCCATGATTCGCCCGTGGCTGTTTCTTGGCCCGGCTCTGCTTTTGCTCAGTGTCTATCTGCTTTTCCCGGTCGTCGAAACCTTTTGGCTTTCGTTTCATGATCGTGCCGGTGACAAATTTGTAGGGGCTGCCAACTATGTTTGGGCCTTTAACGACGACCAGTTTCGGCTGTCGATATTCAACAACATTCTGTGGCTTGCCGTTGTGCCAGCTTTGTGCACGCTCATGGGCCTCATCATTGCCGTGCTAACGGACCGTTTGTGGTGGGGCAATCTGGCCAAGAGCCTGATATTCATGCCACTTGCTATTTCCTTTGTCGGTGCCAGCGTCATCTGGAAATTTGTCTATGATTACCGCGGTGAGGGCCAGGATCAGATTGGCATTATCAATGCCTTAGTCACTTATTTCGGCGGCGCGCCACAAGTCTGGATAGCGCTTCCGTTCTGGAATAATTTTTTCCTGATGGCCATCCTGGTATGGATTCAAACCGGCTTTGCCACGGTCATTCTGGCGGCCGCCTTGCGCGGCATTCCAGAGGATACACTGGAAGCGGCAACAATTGATGGCGCTGGCCCCTTCAAGATTTTCTACCGCATCATGGTCCCCCAAATTTATGGCACCATTCTTGTGGTGTGGACGACAATCACGGTGCTTGTGTTAAAAATCTTCGACATCGTATTGACCATGACCAATAGCCAGTGGGGCACAACTGTGCTGGCCAACCTCATGTTCGACTGGATGTTCAGGGGTGGTGGTGACTTTGGCCGGGGTGCGGCCATTGCCATCGTCATTATGATCGCGGTTCTCCCCATCATGATTTGGAATATTCGCCAAGCCAACAAAGAGCAGGGAGGACACTGACATGTTTAAGCGCCTGCAACTTGAACCATCCCGCTTGCTGCTCAATCTCGCGGTCATTTTCATCATTACATTGTGGACGCTGCCAACGGCTGGCCTTCTGATCAGCTCACTTCGCGACAAGAACGACATTGCAGCCTCGGGCTGGTGGACGGCCCTTGCCAGTGCCGACCGCAAAAAAGTTGGTCGCATGAAGGGGGCAGGCGACCAGGTCGAGAAAGACGGAAAATTTGTCATCTCAGGAAACCTTTTCGAAGGCTCTGATGCGGCGGCAGGCAAGGTTTCAGCTTTTGGCACCAAGGTGCAAACACCCGGTGCAAATCCAGCAGGTTCCACTGTTGTACTAGATGGGGGGCAATCATTGTCGGTGAATGTCGATGGTTCCTATGTTCTCACATCGCCGACCAAATTCGACAATGAGACCGGCGGACGAGTGTTTTTCATCTCATCCCAGCCACCTCGTTTCACCCTAGACAATTACCAAACCGTGTTATTCTCGGAAGGTATTGGCAGGTCATTTATCAACTCACTGACGGTAACGATCCCTGCGACCATCATTCCCATCTTAATTGCTGCTTTTGCTGCCTATGCTCTGGCTTGGATGAAGTTACCATTCCGCGGCATTCTCATCGCAATCATCGTTGGGTTGCTGGTTGTGCCGTTGCAGATGTCGCTCATTCCATTGCTCAAGCTCTATAACGCAGCCGGATATTTCCTCGGTGTGCCATCAAAAACTTATCTGGGAATATGGCTGGCACATACCGGCTTTGGCCTTCCTTTTGCGATCTATCTGCTGCGAAGCTATATCGCAGGCCTGCCGAAGGACTTGATTGAATCAGCGCAGATTGATGGCGCCAATGATTTCAAGATTTTCCGCAGGATCGTTCTGCCGCTATGTTTTCCAGCCCTTGCGTCTTTCGCCATCTTCCAGTTCCTTTGGGTGTGGAATGATTTGCTCGTGGCAATTGTGTTCTTGGGCAGCGGGCCAGACCAACTGGTGTTGACCGGAAAGCTCAACGCGCTTCTGGGGTCGCGCGGCGGCAATTGGGAAATTTTGACAGCTTCGGCGTTTGTCACCATCATTGTTCCACTCACCGTGTTTTTCTCACTTCAAAGATATTTCGTGCGCGGCTTGCTCGCCGGCTCGGTTAAGGGAGGCTAATCTTGGCTAATATAAAGCTTACGAATCTCAACAAGTCATTTGGCCTCGTCCACATCCTGAAGGACGTGAATCTCGATATCAAATCGGGCGAGTTCGTGGTCTTCGTGGGTCCTTCGGGTTGCGGCAAGTCAACCTTGCTGCGAGCCATTTCGGGCTTGGATCAAGTGAGTTCTGGCACACTGGAAATTGACAATGCCGTGGTAAACGAAGTTCCGCCATCAAAGCGCGGCATCGCCATGGTGTTTCAATCCTATGCCCTCTATCCGCACATGAGTGTTTTTGAGAACATCGGCTTTGCTTTGGAAAACCAGGGCCTGAGCCGCGCTGAAATAAAGACCAAAGTTGAAGCCGTAGGCGAGATGCTGCAACTCACCAGCTATTTGGCGAGGCTTCCGAAAGCACTTTCAGGCGGCCAGCGTCAACGCGTTGCCATTGGCCGCGCCATTGTGCGCGGTGCCAAGGTGTTTCTGTTCGACGAGCCGCTTTCGAATCTCGACGCCGCCCTTCGTGTGCAAATGCGCATGGAAATCGCCAAGCTCAAGCGCGATCTGCCCAACACGACAATGGTCTATGTGACCCATGACCAGGTGGAAGCCATGACAATGGCCGACCGTATCGTGGTGTTGCAAGCTGGCAAAGTGATGCAAGTTGGCACCCCCATGGAACTCTATGAAAACCCGAACAGTGTTTTTGTGGCAGGCTTCATCGGTTCGCCAAAAATGAATTTCATAACCGGCGTACCTGCAGAAAAGCTGAAGGCGAAAACCATCGGCGTTCGGCCCGAACACTTTGAATTTTCGAGCAGCAAAACCGATATTTCCGGCACGTTGGACTATACAGAAATTTTGGGTAGCGACAGTTTTCTCTATGTGACCACACCATCGGGTATGCTAACAGTTCGCCAACCCGGAAGAACAGAATATAAGACAGGCCAGAAACTTAATTTGAAACCGATTGCACAGCACGTTCACCGCTTTGGCGAAGATGAAATGCGACTTGCAAAATAATCAGGATATTCGACCATGACCATTCGCACGCTGATTTGGCACGAACACCGCCATGAAAAAACTAACAAGCTCGTGGCCAGCCTTTATCCCGAAGGCATGCACGGTGCTTTGAAGAATGCCTATAAGGGCGATAAAGATTTTGTAGTCGGACACGCATTGTTGGACGATGATGCCGAGCACGGCCTTAGCCAAAAACGGTTAGACGAAACTGATGTATTGCTCTGGTGGGGCCATGCCGCCCATGGTGATGTGAATGATGCAGTTGTTGAGCGCGTGGCCAAACGTGTGTGGGAAGGCATGGGGCTCATTGTTTTGCACTCCGGCCATTATTCCAAAATCTTCAAAAAGCTGATGGGCACACCCTGTTCTTTGAAATGGCGTGAAGCGGGCGAGAAAGAACGCATCTGGATCATCAATCCCAATCATCCCATTGCAGCGGGCTTGCCCGAGATGATCGAAATCGAGAATGAGGAAATGTATGGTGAACCATTCTCCATTCCCGAACCACTGGAAACGGTGATGATTTCGCATTTTGAAGGCGGCGAAGTGTTCCGCTCCGGTGTCACCTATCAACGTGGTGCTGGCCGCATATTCTATTTCCGCCCCGGCCATGAGGCTTATACCGCCTATCATAATCCACTGGTCCTGAAGGTGATAAAAAATGCCACGCGCTGGGCCTATAATCCGGCCAAGCCTTGGGTTGGTATCCATTCAGCACCGAATGTGCCGCATGATAAGGCGCCCATTCCGCTGGAAGTGAAGGGCCCAACCTTGCACGAAAAAGGCGAAGAAGGTTTTAAATAATGACGAAAAAAATTCGGTTATTCGTTCTGGGCACGGGTGGCATGGCTGCGGCCCATTGCAAAGCTTTCAATGCCGATCCACGCGTTCAAATCGTGGCTTGTGCTGATGTTGAATTGGCCCGCGCCGAAAAATTTTCCAAAGAACATCATGCTGGTAAGGCCTTCGGTTCATTAGATGAAGCAATTGCGTGGGGTGAGTTTGACGCCGCCACCAACGTAACACCTGACAGCATTCATCACCCAACCACCATGAAACTTCTCGCCGCCAAAAAACATGTGCTGTGTGAAAAGCCCTTGGCAGAAAATTTCATGCTGGCCGATGAAATGGCTACCACCGCCGAAAATGCGGGTGTGATCAACATGGTCAATTTGACCTATCGCGGTGTCGCTGGCTTGCAAAAAGCCAAGCAGCTGATTGCCGCTGGGGAAATTGGCGAAGTGCGCCATGTCGAAGCGTCCTATCGTCAAAGCTGGTTGGTTGGCAACCATTGGGGCGCGTGGGATAAGCTGCCCATGTGGCTCTGGCGCTTGTCGGAAGAACACGGTTCAAAAGGTGTGTTGGGCGATGTGGGTATTCATATTCTTGATTTCGTGACTTATGCCATCAACATGATGCCCGTGTCGTTGCAGGCGCGCCTGAAAACTTTCCACAAGGCACCCGGCGACAAAATCGGCGAGTATGTTTTGGATGCCAATGACTCTGCCTCAATGTCCGTTGAATTTGAGAATGGCGCGTTAGGCGTCATTCACGCCAGCCGTTTCATGACGGGCTATGGCAACACATTGAAGCTGCATGTGTTCGGCACCAAGGGCGGTCTGGAATTGGAAAATGACCACGACCGCACGATCTTGCGCGTCTGTTCAGGTGAAGACGTTCACACCCAAGCCTGGCGGGATATTGTGCGCACGGAAGCTGAACCAACCAATTATCATAAGTTCATCTCAGCCATCATATCGGGCAAGAACGGTGATCCATCCTTCCGCCGTGCTGCCGATCTGCAGAAGATTTTGGACCTCTGCTACAGCAAAGAAGCATCGCAAGGCGCAAAGATCTAAAGCCTCTGGTTCAATCTGCTCGGTAAGCGCTGCAACCAATCTCGCAGCTTGCGCAACATTGGAAAAAATTACCCTCGATTTTTCGTGTTGAATGTCGCCCTTTTTTGTTTAGGCTATATGAATAGTTGGAAGGATGAAGCATGGCAGGCAAAGTTATTATCTCGGTTGCTATAACAGGTGGCATCCACACACCCACCATGTCGGATGCGTTACCGATAACGCCAGCACAAATCGCCGAACAATCCATTGCTGCTGCTGAGGCGGGTGCTGCTATTTTACACTTGCATGCCCGGGATTCAATTGATGGCAGACCTACACCTGATCCCAAAGTGTTTATGGAGTTTCTGCCTGTCATCAAACAGAACTGCAATGCTGTCCTGAATATCACCACCGGCGGTGGCCTCAACATGACGGTTGATCAACGCCTCGCTGCCCCATTGGTGGCCAAGCCTGAAATGTGTTCTCTCAACATGGGTTCAATGAACTTCGGAATCTTCCCTCTGGCTGATCGCTATAAAACCTGGAAAAATTCATGGGAAGAGCCATATCTGCGCGGCACCGATGATTTTATCTTCCGCAACACCTTCAGAGACATTGCCCGTATCTTGAAAGATTTAGGCGAAACCCACGGCACGCGCTTTGAACATGAATGTTATGATGTCGGCCATCTTTACAATCTGGCCCACTTTGTCGACAGAGGTGCCATCAAGCCACCCTTTTTTATACAGATGATATTTGGCATTTTGGGCGGCATTGGCGCTGATATGCGCAATTTAATGTTCATGAAAGAGACCGCGGACAAGCTTTTCGGCAATGACTATAAATGGTCGGTTCTTGCTGCAGGCCGTCACCAAATGAATTTTTGCACCCAAGCCGCGATGATGGGTGGCAATGTGCGCGTGGGGCTAGAAGATTCGCTTTATATCGGTAAGGGCAAGCTCGCCACTTCCAATGCGGAGCAAGTTTTGAAAATTCGCCGCATTATCGAAGAATTGGGTTTGGAAATTGCAACACCTGATGAAGCGCGTGAAATGCTGGCCTTGAAGGGTGGGGACAAGGTAGGCTTTTGACAGCATGAATTTGAGTAAGGATTGAACCGACATGGCGCTTGAACTTCGCCCCAATTGCGAATGTTGCGACAAGGACTTGCCACCCTGTTCAGAGGAAGCGCGCATCTGCACATTTGAATGCACCTTCTGCGCTGATTGTGTTGACGATATTTTGCACAATGTTTGCCCGAACTGCGGCGGTGGCTTTGTGCCCCGTCCCATTCGGCCTGCAACGGAATGGCGGCCAGGGCTTTCAGTGGCAAAGCGGCCAGCGTCGACAAAGCGCGCGCACTTGAGTTACACCATGGACGACATTGCCGCCCATGTTCAGCGCGTCAAACATATTCCACCGAAAGACCGTTAAGCAGCAACGGCTTTGGGCTTCACCTCTTGGATCGCCGCGGCAGCTTGCAATACCTCTACGGGCTGAGCAGGTGAGCCAACCCAAGCCGAATCCGAGGGCAACTCCTCGCCCTTCATTACCAGCGTCAGCGGCCCGATGGTAACGCCATCACCAAGATGTGTGTCATAAAGCACGATTGAGCCAGCCCCAATCGTCACATCATTGCCAACCCAAATGCGGCCCACTTTCATCAGGCGGTCCTCATAAAGATGGGTCTGCAAGGCTGCACCGGAATTGATCGCAGCAAAATCACCAATATGCACACAATCAAATTCGGTTATGTCGGTCATATCCATATAAACACCCTTGCCGATTTTCACACCAAACAGGCGCAGAACCATCGGCAGAAAAGGCGTTCCGGTCAGATGTTCCATCAAGGCCTTGCCAACCATGCCCCAATATATCACAGCCACGGCCTCAGTCTTCATGGCCCACATCGACCACATCGGCTTCACGGTGGGTTTATAGACCCCCATGGCGATCCATTTGCAGGCGACTGCGATGAACATTTGCGCAATATCCAACGCCAGCACGATTCCCACAATCATTAAACCAACCACAAACCAACTCTGGTCTTCGACAGGATCAGTCAGAAATGCCATGCTGTAGGTCGCCAACGTAATGAAAATGGTGGTCGGCAGGCAAATGTTGAAAGCTTCAAAAATTGCCCGGAAAATCATTATTTTCCGAGATGGCTTGAAAGTCGACTCGGCAGCGGCATCAAATTTTTGGCGCACCGGCAATTTAATGGGAGGTGAGCCGAACCACGTCTCGGCTGAACCAACTAGGCCGCCTTCTGGTGGACGCGATTTCACGCCAATCAAGGCTCCGGATTCAACCACATAATTCATTGGTACAACTGCTTCATTGCCGATGAAGACTTTTGATCCCGTCTTGACTGAACCTAAGGTCATCCAGTTGCGGCGCATGTGCTCATCACCAAGTTGAACATCGTCGGCAATGAAATTTCCATCACCAATGTCGATCAAATCATAGCGGCCAGACAAATTCGTCGAAATTTCCGATCCACGACCAATCCGCGCACCCATCAGGCGATACCATCCACGCATATAGATCGTCGCAAAGATCGAAGATAGCGTGTCGAGCATCACTTCCGATGCAAAAGCAATAATCCATTTGCGAATGTAGAGGCTGCTGTAAATCGAATAGCGACCAGGTTTCATCCGGTCCGGCATCACGATCCAGCGGATGACCACCATGAACAACACCGTGAAGACGACCATTGCGGCAGCGGTAGGCAAAGCCAGGATCGGCATATACCAAAGATAGTTGATGTCACCCAAGGCTGGATTGAGCGCCACGTCAAAATATTCCATCAAGCGGAAGGCTGGCACAATGGGCATGATCCCAATCGGTGGCACCAATAGCAGCATGACCACATAGAGCACATTCTGCGCCCAAAGTTTGCCCGGCGAAATCGTCGCAGGTTCCGGTAAATCAGCTGGATTAAGGTCGCCAATCTTGCGCGCCGGAGAGCCGCTCCACGCCTCGAAAGCGGGGATCACCGTACCGGCTTCGACCGCCGCAAGATCACTGATTTCGGCGCCATCGCCAATCGTCACATCGTTCTCGATCACTGATGATGAACCAATTAACACATCATTGCCGATTGTAACCCTGCCAACGATGAATTTGTCACCCTCCACACGCGTATTTGCAATGATCAACTTGCCGCCGACCGAGGCATGGTCACCAATCGATACCAGATCAATGGCACCGGCATCAAAATCGCTGATGAGCGCGTGGTTTCCGATCTTGGCTCCCAGCAGGCGCATATAAACGCGGATCACTGGCGTGCCTTGCAACAGCTTGAGATGCGCCAGCGTCAGAATGTGGTTTACCAACCAAACCCGGTAATAATAGACACCCCAGAGTGGGTAAACACCTGGTTTTGTTCGACCAATAATGGCCCATTTGGCGATTGGCACAAAAATATAATTGAACAACGAAACCGCGCTAAAGGCCAGGAACACAACCGACATGTCGATATAGAATGGGGCGTCATCAGCGCTGAACAGCGTGTAGCTCATGAAAATGGCAAGCCATGGTGCCGCCTGCAAGGTCAATAAGATTGGCAATACAGCAGCCTGTGCCAATCCGCATAGAAAGCGCCGTCTAAAACTAGCCCGGGATTTTTGAACCGAAGCGACATGCTTGGCGTTTTCATCGACATACGCGCCGCGCGTCGCAAGCAGGGCCGACATCGCACGAATGGTCCGCGCCTCATAAACATCATGCAAAGCGATGGCAGCGCAGCCCTTGGTCTTGCGAACGATGGATATGAACTGGGCTGCGAGCAAAGAATGCCCACCGATCTCAGTGAAAAAATCACCTTCAAGGGGAATGGCAACACCCGGGAAAACCTTGCGTGCCGCGTGAAGCAACACTGCCTCAATCGGCGTTTCTGGTTCTTCCTGACCAACCAGACCATCATCATCCTTGGCCAGCGGCAAGAGCTTTAAAGCCTTGCGGTCAACCTTGCCTGAGATAAGGCGCGGGACTTCTTCAATGATTTCAAAGCGTGACGGCACCATATAGGGTGGCAGACGGTTGCGAAGCCCCATGCGAAGCCCTGCGACATCAATCGCAGCACCTTTGCGCGGCACCATGAAGGCCACCAGCTGATCAACGCCGCTATCATGGCGAAGTACCACGGCAGCATGGTCAACACCCTCATGTTCAGAAACAGCGGTTTCAATTTCACCCAGCTCAACCCGGAAGCCGCGGATCTTGACCTGATCGTCGATACGACCATGGAATATAATATCACCATCTTCATCAATGCTCACGGCATCACCGGTGCGATAGAGAACCGGATCAAGCGCCGAGGCGCCAAACGGGTTGGCGATAAATTTTTGTGCGGTCAAAGTGGGTTGGCCAACATAGCCAAGCGCAACACCTGGTCCGCCAATCAATAATTCGCCTTTTGAACCTGATGCCACAAGATTCATCTGCTCATCAACCACATAGGCCGAATGATTAGGGATAGGTCCGCCTATGGTGACATCGGCACCCGGCTCAAGCTCAGCCATGGTCGCAACAACGGTAGTCTCTGTCGGGCCATAGCTGTTGAACAAACGCCTTCCACCCGTTGCAAAGCGCGCAACAAGGGAAGGTGGGCAGGCTTCGCCACCAACAATAACAGTGCGCAAGCTTGGCACATCACCCATCAGCAGCGCCAGCAATGTCGGCACGGTGTCAATCGCGGTAACGCCAGCCTTGCGCATCAATCCGGGCAGGGCCTCGGTGTCGGCCAGGGTTTCGCCACTCACCACCCAAAGCGTTGCCCCAACCATTAGAGGAATCCAGATTTCTTCCATCGAGAGATCAAAGGCCACCGAGCAGCCCTGGAACATCACGTCATTCGAGGTGATACCAAACATCGAATTCGAGGCGCGCAAATAATGACAAATATTGCGATTGGTAATGGCAATGCCCTTAGGTGTTCCAGTCGAGCCCGAAGTGTAAATCATATAGGCAATGCTGTCGGGTGAATGTCCGCGCGTGCGTGAATCAACCAGTTTGCTTTTGCCAGATTTTGAAATAGCACCTGTTGTGGGCCATACCGGAAATTCAATTCCAGCAATGCGCTTGGCAAATTCGTCTGTTGTTAATATCCCCTTGGCCTTGGCATCGCTCAGGCAAACGGCAATGCGGTCCTTTGGCGTTTCTGAATCAAAGGGAAGCCATGCGGCCCCTGATTTCGTGATCGCAATTTGCGCCACCAAAAGGGCAGCACCACGCGGCAAATAAAGCCCCACCACGTCGCCGGGGCCAACACCTTGGGCCACAAGGCCGCGTGCAATGGCATCGGCCTGAAGATTGACTTCAGCATAGCTCAGCTTGCGGTTACCCTCGATAATTGCAATTTTTTTGGGGGTTTTGGCAACGGTGGCAGCAAATATCTCAGCCAGTGTTTCATCGCGCAAAAAGCTGGGGTCAATCAAACCTCGCAGCGGATTACCCGCAATGCTGGTTTTGGACGAAAAACTATCTTTGTTTGGTGGCACGACGTTCATTGGGGTTCCCATTATTCACGAAACCGCCTCAGTTACAGAAGAGTCTGTCATATTTGTGAAGCAATTGTGAATCGATAAAATATTCGGTGTATAACTGCCTAAATAGGCTCAAATGAGTTCAATTTCCAGCTCTGGGGCAATTTTTGAATTACATTCATGTTAGCTGTGCCAGCATCACAACTGGCTGACAAACCGATTCCGACAAGAAAAAGGCCTATCCGAAGATCAGCGTTTTGAAGCAGATATAACGTCACCCTGATATCAGGATGAGGTGCACCCGCCATTTGGCTCGGCGAAACCAAGAAAGTGCCTTTGCGTTCGCGCCTAACCGCAAGATGGCGTGGGTCGATCATCACCTCGCCAGTGCATTTTAAGGCTGTTTCCTTAATCACCCAGAGCGCCGTGCCGGCATCGTAGCCATCGCCTCCGAGATGAGTCAGCGACGTTGCGTCCTCTGGCGCAGCAATTGTTTCTAAAAATGCTGCATCAGCAGCTTTCTTCGGCCATGGTTCAACATCTATCCCAATAGCACAGTTTTCGGCCAAGGCGATTAATCCAAATGATCCACCGGCCCATCTTGCATGACTTGAACTGTAACCAATCTTTCGATCCCCCGGCAAATCGAGATAGGGCTTACCATATCCATCGCGCTTCAGTAGACCTATGTGAAAATCCTCAATCCCTCGCTGCGCCAGCAATTGCGATAAAACCATGTCTCGCGCTGACGCTTCATCAGGCTCCACAATCGCCAGGTCAATCATCGTCATGCAATCGAACCCAAAGCCAGCGCCAGCAAAGCCGCATTTGCACGAATATGCTCAAGCGTTTGGTGCAACTGCACTTCGCCACCGCGAAGCTCGCCCAAAAGCGGTTTGATAGTTGCCTCTACTTTTTGTGCCAATTCTTCGGTTGCGAACACATCTGCCAATTGGATCAAAGTCACATCCATATCACCATCCAAACGCTTCAATAAAGCAAGGGCATTACGATCGACAATATCCCACAATGCGTCTTGAAATGGAACGGCTTCAGCCCGTGCAAACAGCAAATCCGGAATTTCCTGATTGCGAATTGAATCTGATAAAAGCAATTCCTCAATCACCAGCGACGACGAATTGGCGTGGCTCGCGGCAATCACATTAAGCCATGTCGCACGATCCGACAGACTGGCCTTGTTTTTGAAGTGGCCTAATGCGAGATTGAGAAAATCATCACCTTCCAGAATCGCCGCCGCAATCAGCGCACCGCTGCTCACATCAGAAGGCGCAATTTTATTGTCATCCACGCTGATCCGTTTGCGTTTTGCAATCGCCAAACCTTTCGCGGACAATTTTGCCTGCAATTCGGGATCGGCACCCGTTTGTGCAAACACGTCAAGAAGGTCATCACGCTGTGACTGCTTCTGCCACGTCGAAACCGTCTTGCCCGCAAAATTTTTCGTCAATCCGATTTTGCGGAGTCTCGCCGCGTAATTTGTCTTAATCACGCGCATTGCCACCCGCGCTATCTCACTACTTGACGCGGCCAGAAATTTTAGGCGCTCAAGCGGAAAGCCAGCAACTTGCCAATCTGGATGGATCGAAATTGCCGCAACACCTTGCAGATAGAGTTCAAAATCTATACGCCGGGAAAAAAATGCCACGTCCAAATTGATGGCCACGGTGAGTGCCTCAGCGCGTCCTAAATGCTTCACTTTTGCAAACAATAATCTCCATTCATCCCGCGCGATTTCAAAAACCTGATAGCGAGGGACGTTGTCGAATGCGGCTTCCTGCATGATACGCACGCCTTTATGCGAAATCTCATTCCGCAAAATTCCTGCAACAACTGCTGCATCTTTCTGTTTTGCCAATTCACCCAAAAAACTGGTCGTGTCCATTGTTCCGAACCTACGGGCCTTTAAAAATCTCCGGACAAAATTACGAAAGCCAGCAGCACCTAAACAATACTCGACCTGTGCCAAAAGCGCTGCCCCTTTTTGATAAGTAATAGCGTCAAAGGCCGCTGAAATCCCGTCCACACTGGTAACGGGCTCATGAACCCGGCGCACAGATTTTGCTTGATCTGCAATCATCGCTTCATGTGCGTTGAACAAAATATCGGTGTCGAATTGCCAATCAGGTTCGATCATATGGGCAAATTTTGATTCCATGAACGACGCAAACGCCTCGTTCAGCCACAAATCATCCCACCATTTTGGTGAAACCAAATTGCCAAACCAATGATGCGCAATTTCATGGGCATGGAGCGATAGAAAATCACGCCGATCATCAATGCCAGCACTATTGTCCATCAACACATAATTCTCATCATAGGTAATGGCCCCCGCATTTTCCATGCCACCAGCACCAAAATCAGGAACGGCAATCACATCAAGCTTGTCGAAGGGGTAAGAGATCCCGAAGTAGGCCTCCTCAGCTAGAACCAGTGGTGTTGTATATCGAAGCGCCATATTCATTTGTTTGCCCCTGCCGCGCATGGCAATGCCCCGCAGCGGAATGGGGGTTGATCGTAAAGCGTTGGCGGGAATTGGCTTTGCTTCGACCACATCAAATTTGCCCACGGCCAACATGATGAGGTAAGTTGGCAAGGGCTTGGTGGTGGCGAATTGATGAGTTACAAATCCGCCTGGGCTTTTCGTTTTAGCAATTTCCAAACTGTTGGAAATGGCATGAAAACCCCGTGGTACAACAAGCTCAATCTCGAATGTTGATTTGAAACCCGGTTCATCGAAACACGGAAATGCGCGCCGTGCACCAATCGCTTCAAACTGGGTGAACACGGCCACCTTGCCGTCGTCAGTTATCTTGTAAATACCTTCAAGCCCAGCAGCGAGAGGCGCAGTATAGGCGAAGGAAAGTGTAATCAGCCCCGGCCCAATGGTTTCCACAACATCAACCGCTATCGTTCCGTCATCGGTCAAAAATTCTATCGTGGCGTTCAGCCTTTGGGCGCCATTTCGAATCTCAACACGTTCAAAATCTATGCGGGCCGCGTGCAAAACAATGCGCCGTTCAGGCGCCTCAAGCATCACATCAATTTCAGCAATGCCGGAAAACTGATCAGATTCAGGGTCTATTCGCAACGAAAGGCGGTAGCGCTGCGGAACAATTTTTGCGTCCAGTCGCAACAGGGAAGATGGGCTAACCACCAAACACCTTGTTCAAGCCGTTGCAAGCTATCGCCAATAAGCCAAACAGAAGAAAAAGCGGCAATTGTCCAAGCACTTGAAGGGCCACCACACCATAAATCCAACCACTTGATGGGGTTGTGCTGCTCAATTGGGTCACGAATTCAGCCAAAACGTGGTTCGCCCATACGCCCGTCGAAATCCATCCCCAGATCTGCCAAATCAGAACGCCAAGGGCCGATAACCAGAGTAATCCAGCCAATAATCCAAAGACTCCACCAAACAAATCCTTCAGACTATCCATTTTTATTTTCATCCACTTTGTCGTTCAAACTCTGGGAATCAGCTTGTGACTTGGCCTGTTCTTTGCGTTTTTTCATGTTCGCCTTCAAAGCTTCGGCCTCGCGTTTTTTGCGCTCTAATGTGCGTTTTGGAATGGATTTATCAGTCATAAGCCAAGATACATCATGAAGGGTCGCAAAAAACAAGAGCAATGGTTTCAAATGGCAAGCAGCTCCACTGATAAGAGTTTCGGCCTCAATTAAGGTTGATCCGTCGGACACGCTCGTTGATATATTTTGGGCGTTCCAGATTATGAGGTCGCACCACTTGCGTTTTGCACCATGCCTCAGCACAGCGCTCATCGGTGCTTAGACTTGACGAGTGTGGAAAGTCAGATGCAACAGAACATATGCCATATTTCCGAAAGGATCCCGACCTGACCCCATGGGAGTAAGTGCATCAATTCGCTAAATCACTTTTATAAGGCGTGGTTGGCAAGCCCTGTGCCTCCCAACTTGAAAAGCCGCCAACCATGTCGGTAGCGAGCGTCATGCCAAGTTGTTGGAGATTGGCGGCGGCAAGGCTTGATTGATAGCCTTCATTGCAAAAGATTATGATTTTTTGCCCGTGATGTGTGATCCGCGGATGATGCCAAGGAGAAACCGGATCGCATCGCCACTCCAAAACATTGCGGCGAATAATAATGGTTCCTGGAATAAGTCCATCTCGGTGCTGTTGCTCATCTCCGCGAATATCGATCACCATTGTGCCTGCTTTGATTTCGTTCAGCGTTTCTTCCGGTGAGCATCGATGTGGAAGCAAAGCTCTCGCTTCATCGAGAAACTGTTCGACTGTTTTCATTCGATCCTCCCAAGTTCTCAGAATGGGTGAAAAATGAGTGAAATGGCATCGGCAGAAATTTTCTGCCGACGCATGAGTTGTGCTATGAGGTATCATCAAAGCACGCGATAGATGCTCCAACGCGCCGTACCCGACACAACATTGGGTTCGAGATCCTTGCTCCACTTCTTATGCGCTTCAAGTGTTCCGAGTTTGGACCAAGCGCGTTCGAGTTCGGCGAGGTCTGCGATCTCCCAATTATGTTCGACCGTAGCTTCCAGAGCACCAATCGACCCTGTCAATATTTGTCCCTTACTGAGCCCAACCTGAGGCGCGATTTCGCGCGTCCATTGGACAAGTGCGTCAATGACTTTCTGCTTGTAGCCAAAACGCGCGTCAATCTGCCAGCGTGCAATAAGCATGATGATTTTCCTTTCAAGATGGTTGAATGTTGTGAGGCCAAAAACATCATTGCCGTTGGCCTCAGATGTTATTTTATGCGTCCCAAGCTTGAACGATTGTCTGATTGGTAATCTTGCCAGACTTCAGCTCGGCCACGGTCGAACAAAACACAAGTGAACCGTTGGGGTAAGCACAGTTCTGAGTGAAGGCAAGACGCTCGCCTTCAACACAGCCGTTTTCGACCTTGTGTGTCATTGCGCGACCGCAAACATCGTCAAAATAGGCCGAAATGGCAGCGCGGCCAACTATTTCTTGAGGCTTGCTTGGTGGATGGTCGCGGTCAATGATCCGCATGCGTGCATTTTCCGAATAGAAATCACGCATTGCAGTTGAGTTCCGAGTCTCGATGGCACGACTAAGTGCTGCTAGGGAAAAAAGATTACTTTCCATGATTGGCTCCTATGGGGTTGCCGGCGGCAATATTGCCAGTCGGTAAGATGTATCAGTTTGATGTTTTGGCCTTTTCGCCAGCAAGCTTGAGAACTGTGTCGGTGTCTGCCTTGAAGGCGGCGAGATCAACCTGCATGCCGTTCAGCACCGTGCTCCAGTGGCGCGAAATTGCCGCCATGGCCACCGCTTCCCGGATTTCTTCGTCGGTCGCACCATTGGCTTTGGCTGCGGCAGTATGAAAATAGACGCAATAGGTGCACGGGATTTGTGCTGCCACTGCAAGCCCGATGAGTTCCTTGGTCTTGCCATTGAGTTTCGTGTCTGGATTCAGTTGGACCGTTTTGAATTCAGCCCAAGCCCCGGCAATGCCTGCTTCCGGAAAAACCTTGAAGAAGCCGGGAACGGTGCCAAGCGTAGCTTGGATGTCCTTGTATGTGGTCGTTGCACTCGGATCTTCAGCTTTTGCCCCGGCTATCCCCATGACTGAGGCAAGCGCGACGGCACAGAATAAACGAGAGGTATTTTGAGAAAAAAAGCGCATGATATTGATCCTTTGTTTGGCCGCACCAGCGGCACTGTTGGGGTTGCGATGTCTAAATTGTCTGTCGAAATCACCGATCCGCTTTCGTATCGCTGATCTATGGTCTAAGATGACGTCCCATCGTTGGAATGACAGTTGGAGTGAGCGTGGAAACGCGATTATCCCTGACCCGACCCGGCAAAGCCTCTGGTAGCCTGTCAGTTCAGCTGATCGGGGAAATCAAGCTGCAGCGTGGGGCAACTGTGATCACATTGCCCGCCTCAAAGCGGACGCGTGCGTTGCTGGGTTTCCTTGCTGCCACAGCGGTCCCCCAACCGCGCCAACTGCTCTGCGACCTCCTTTGGGAGGGGCCTGACGATCCGCGTGCTGCGTTGCGCTGGAGCCTGACGAAGCTGCGCCCATTGGTGAACGAGGAAGAGGTTGAACGCCTCTTGGCCGACCGCGAACATGTTTCATTCGTGCTCGACAAGAAAAGTATCGACGTCGGACGCATCGATGATCTTTTGGGCACCAGCCCCGAAAGTGCCAGCCTAGCCGAACTTGAGGAAGCCTGCTCCATTCTCAATGGAGAGTTTTTAGCTGGGCTTGATCTACCTTCGTGTTATCGCTTTTATCATTGGTGCATGGCCGAGCGCGAACGTTGGGGGGCAATGCGCCGCCGTATACTTTCCTTGGTCGTTGAAAGACTGGCAGATAACCCCGAGCGCGCATTGCCTTACGCACGCGCGATGGTTGCGGCGGATCCCTTGTCGGAGTTGTCGCATGGCAGGTTGGTAAACTTACTTGCAAAGCTCGGTCGGCATAGCGATGCACAGGATCATTTTGCCTATGCACGTAAAATGTTGCAGCGCGAAATGGATGCTCCGCTGGTGGGTGACCTCAGGGCTCCGCAGATAATGCATGGTGGTAATTCGCCAGAAAGAGCGGTTGAAGTGGAGGCGAATGTCTCTCCGCTGCCGTCTTTATCGGTTTCTACAAACACCGCAGCGCACAGCCTGATTGGGCGTGTTAAAGAGAAGGAAGCAATTACTGCTTCTCTCAACGCGCTCTTTGCAAATGCCGAATATGGTGCGATGCTTTTCATGGGCGAATTGGGAATTGGTAAGTCACGTTTGCTGGAATTGGCTGCTAAGCAGGCGGTCGAAAAAAATGCGTGCGTTATTGTCACCCGTTGCTTTGAGGCTGAAGCGGTTCGCCCATATGGCTGTTGGGTCGATGCACTGGGAACGGTCATCAGTCAAACAACCGACCCGACTTTAAGGCATGACCTCGGGCCATTTCTTTCCCCACATGAACTTCCTGAAAATGACCGTGGCAGTCGCACCCGCTTATTTGATACGGTAGTAACTCTTCTTGCCACTCTAGCCGGACGGCGCCCACTGGTGTTGATCATTGATGATTTGCAGTGGATTGATGAAGCATCATCTTCACTGCTGCATTATGTCTTACGCGCCGCGGGCAGATTTTCGCATTTCCTTTTTGTTGGGTCGGCGCGACCTGACGAGCTTGACGATAATCAATGGAGCCAGCGGGTCATAAGTTCCCTCGGTCATCACGGCGCATTCCATCGGATAAATGTTGCGCCGTTAGGTGCTGATGAGGTTGCACAATTCCTCAGTGCTAAACCCAACTTCCCTGAAATTACAAACGCGCTGAAAGAAAGTGGGGGCAATCCGTTGTTTCTTGTCGAAATGGCGAATGCCAGGCTCCACGGCCAGCGAATTTCGGGGCAGAATCTGGACACGCTCATCAGTGACAGGCTTGCAAGGCTGAGCGTTTCTGAGCGTGACATAGTCATCTTTGCTTCTGCGACCTCACGTGATTTCAAACCTGAACTGCTCGGCGCAGCGATGGACTTGCCAGAATTGCAACTAATGAAGCGGATTGAATGGCTGGAACGACGCGGACTCTTCAAACCGAGCGGAGAAGGTCGGTTTGATTTCGCTCATGACCTCATCCGCCAAACGACATACCGCGACCTTTCTCAACCAAGACGACGCTTGATCCATCGGCAATTTGCGCTGGCTCTCCAGGTTGCCGCGCGAACCGACTCGTCATTGGCCGGAGAGTTGGCGTATCATGCTGGTGCTTCAGGTGATCACACGCTCGCAGTTCAAGCTTGCATTGCATCCGGCGATTACTGCCTAAGGCTTTTTGCCAATACGGCAGCTGTCGATGCGGCCGACCGTGGTCTCAGCCATCTTGCACAATTGCCCGTTGGCGTTGAGAGCGCTCGATATCATCTCGCTCTGCTCAAAGTGAAAGTTTTTGCTGGCGCCAGTCCTGGTGTTCGAATGAAGCCAAAATTGCTGGTGGAATTACAGCGGGCCATTGAGGTTGCAGATTTGCTGGGCTTGCACGATCATGATGAGGCACTTGGCTGGCATATGGGTTGGTCGGCACTCTATGCCAACGACACTTCTATTGCGCGTCAGGCGATACAACGCGCCGAGCAATCATATCATCAGGTGGACGAGCTCAAACGTTGTCAGCAGCTCGCCAGTACGGCACGTTGCCTGCTCGAGGTCGAATGTGATGTTCAGCAAGCCCGGGTCTTTTTGGACGAAGCGGGAAGGCTTGCCGAATCGCTCGATCATAAATTTGCCGAGTTGGAATGGGCACGCGGCCTTGTCGCGCGCTGGGACGGAGACTTGATCAAGGCACAAGACTTGATGCGTCGCGCTTTGATGCTCGCTCGAATTCGGGAAGATCGCTGGCGTGAAATCGAATGTCTGGTCTGGATGGCCAAGATTGCCGTTGAACTGAACGATGTTTCCGGCACTATCTCATGGTGTGACGAAATCGATGCAGTCGCAGCCCGGATCGGCGATGGGGCAGCACCCGTTGCTGCCGCACTTCGCGTTCTGGCCAGTATTGCAGATAGTAAGTCACCCGCCAAAACACAATTTGATCTGCCTCTTCCTGCCTTGCGGGCGCTCGATGACAAAGCTCAGTTGGCGTATATTCTTAACCAATTTGCCGCCAACTTTCTCAAACACGATTTTGTCCAAAACGCTCATTCCGCAGCGACCGAAGCCCTTGGTGCCGCGCAAGCGGTCAATCGAGCCACCGAAATCATTGTCGCGGCTTCTATTCTTGCGTGCACAAAAACTGGCTTGGATGCCCAAATTGAAGCTCTTGGCACGGTCGAAACTGTGATAGCCAATATAGGTGGTGACGCTCTTCTGAGCGTCCGTGCCCAAAGCCATCTTGATCAAGCGCGAAAGCGTCTCAAGATTACAACGCCGATTCAAACGCACTCAAGTTAGTTTGCAATATTGTAATATATGGAAAGGAAATATCATGGGACGCATTATTGTAGAGCGCACTTTCGATCATCCACCCTCCGAAGAAGAACTTGATGCAGCAGCCATTCGTGAGCGACCTTGTCTCAATGTTTATGGAGTGGCTTGGAAGCGTAGTTTGTTTTCGAATGATCGTCTGCGCATGATTTGCGAATATGATGCACCAGATGCTGAAAGTGTGAGAAAGGTGCAGCGCGAAGCCGGCAATGGCTTTGATAGCGTGTGGCCCGGCGAAGTCATTGAATAGGTACGGGCAAATTTGCCTAGGGTGTGGACTCAATTTGCCCAGCATCTGAAAGTGAAGATAAACAGTATTGGGCGGAAACCGGTTGCGGATTTTTCGAGGCGCGCTACGAGCCTGCGAATGTCCTTCATCTTGCAGAAGAAGCGCTCGACGATATTGCGCATTGCGTAAAGACTAGGATTGTGAGGGATTGGTTTACGCGTATTGCTCTTTGACGGGATTACAGCCAATGCGCCTTCATCGGCAATCTGCTGCCTGATCTTGGTACTGCTGTATCTGACGAACACTTTTCGATTCTGGCCCGCTTCAATGTGTTGAGTTTTCCGTCGAAGCCATCGAAAAGCCAATTTTGTATTGCCGTGCAAAGTCCGTGTTCGGGCAAAACATCGAACACTAAGTGAACAAAGCCCCCAGCTATTCCCCACCTTTACCTGCCAAATCATACCAAATGTTGTTGTTACGTGCCGGACGGAGATTTAGGGCTTGCGGGCCATGTGTTGATTTTGTATGGGCAATCGCCAAGATGCTGCGGTAGCTCAGTGGTAGAGCACACCATTGGTAATGGTGAGGTCGAGAGTTCAATCCTCTCTCGCAGCACCAGCATTCATTCCTTGTTATTCGTCCATCGTGCCGCTGCCTGATCGTCGCTGGCTTTGGCTTCAACCCATAGCGCTTTGCCGTTACTGTCTTCCAGTTTCCAGAACGGGGCCTTGGTTTTCAACCAATCCATCAAAAACTGGCAAGCTTCAAACGCCGCTTCGCGGTGCGCCGAACAGGTGACCACCAAAACAATATCTTCGGCCGGATGGAGCGTCCCGAAGCGGTGAATGATCAAGCTGTCAGAGATCGGCCAGCGCGCGCGAGCTTGCGCCTCAATCTCCGATAATGCCTTTTCGGTCATGCCGGGATAATGTTCCAGCGTCAGAGTTGAAACAGCTTGGCCATCTGACATATCGCGCACCGAGCCTACAAACATCGCCGTAGCTCCAATATCTCTGCGGCCAGCTTTCAGCCGAGCAAATTCTTGGCCGATATCGAATGGGTGCTCCTGAACAATAATCATCGAAACAATTTGCGCTCAAACGCCCGCATGTTCAATTGCCTGATTTGACCAGAGCAAAATCGGGCTTCACCCATGGTCCATTCACGCTGATTTTGGCGGGTTTGCCATCGCCGCGATTGAGCACCGCATCAACATCAAGATTCAAGGCCTGGCGCAAGACATCAAGTTCGCCAACAGCATTGAGCTTGATTCCTGGAGCGGTAAGTTCACTCTTGCTCAAACTGGCAATCCCATCTTCCACTTTAAGATTAGCATTCATCGCAACAGGCTCAGTCACAACACCTTTCCAGCCCGAAACGGGCTCGGAAAACACCTGAGCAACAAGTCCGGCCAGCTCCACGCCTTCAAATTTTACATGATCGGTTTTGACTTCGGCTGTTCCATTCAAAGAGCTGATCATCGCGGCCTGGCTCTTGCCCGTCGCACTGAGTTTGGCGTTGAGATCAATCGGGCCAGAAAGCCAGTCCATGCCCGCAAAGGTCTTGAAGAGAGTTTTGGCTTCTATCTTTGAAAGCGCCAGTTCGACATTCAACTTTGGCGGAACTTGCTTGGCATCAACGTTCAAATCCGCTTTGCCCACCGCGTCGTTTGAAATATGCGCCGTCATCAGTCCATCCTTCAAACTGCCTTCAACCTGCGCCGATGCCATTGAAAATTCACCAAAGTGTAATGCGTTGGCCGCCAACCGAAACTGAATATCAGCCGTATTGAAGTCATTCAAATCAAAAACCTGTTCGCGCCATGTTGAACGTGGAGCATCACTTTTGATTGTTGCGCCATACATATTGAGATTTAAGTCATCGACCCCCAAGGCCAGCGTTACACTTGGCCGTGCCCCAGCCCCGGAAAATGAAATATCGCCAGCGGCTTTCATATGTGCAAATTGCACATCGGTCTTTTTCAACAGGAACAACGGCCCTTGCGATTCAACAACGCCGCTGATGGTTAGCGGAAACTTGTCGCGCAAACCGTGCAAATCAATGCCCAGCCATTTCAACAAACGCGCGGAATCATCGGTATCAACGCTTGCCTGGCCAGCCAGATCAAATCCTCGGGCGGCCACAACACGGCCCGAAAATCCAAAAGCGGCGCCAACTCCTTCCAGATTAAAATCAAGTGGCGAGCCTTCGCCAAAAGCCCGCGGCAAGGATTTAAGCGCGCTTGTAAAATGCACGCGTTGCCCAGCCAGAGTGGCCGCAGCTTTCAGCGCAATCTCGTCTTGATTATCAATATCAGCCTGCCCCTCCAATTCACTCAGCATAAAACTCTTGGAATTCACGTCATCAACAAATTTGAACGCGCCATTCGTGAAGGTGATTTCGAAAGGCATTGGCAACGGCGCATTGGCGTCTACTTTCGCGTTCGCTGCTGCATCTTCAATGATGACGTTGGAATGGCCATCGCCATTCAAACGCATTGCAAACAAAGGTGAATCGAGAGAAAACCTGCTCGCCATGTTTTGCATTCCCAATGCCTGCGCAATTGAAATTGGAATGACGAGAGCTTTGGCCTTTATGACTGGTTCAGCCATGGTTGAAGCTCCAGCCAAACTAATGTCATGCAGCGCTATACTCAATTGCGGCGTAACTTGCAGTGAAGCTCCACCAGAAACAGCAAGTATCCGTCCGGTTCGATTGAGAACTTCGGTTTGCACCTGTCGAAGAATAAGCGACGGCAGAAAAACCGCAAACCAAATGGCCAAAGCCACTACAACTAAGGCAAGTCCCAAAAAGCTAAGGCTGAGAGTTCGATTCATGGCCTGGCCTTATAGCGCAAGTTGGGGCATTTTCGTGATTGATGAGGTATGGCTTAATTATTCGGCAAGCACACGCGTGGTTGGAAAAGTGATCTCGATTAGCGTTCCTTGGCCGGGCTCACTGCTGACCTCAAATTTAGCGCGGTTGGCTTCCACCAAAGCTTTTGTCAAAGGTAACCCAAGGCCCGTGCCTTGGGTTTCGCGGCCCAAGGTTTCAACACGCTTGAAGGGTTCTAGCGCATCTCTGATTTGCTCAGCGTTCATGCCTATTCCGGTGTCTTTCAGTTTTAAAGTCAACTCGCCTGATTTTGCGACACTGGCGGATATGATCACCTGTCCACCCGGATCGGTAAACTTGATCGCATTCGAAAGGAGATTGAGCATGATCTGGCGCATCGCACGCAAATCAGCCACCACACGTGGTAAATTGTCGGGGAAGGATTTACGCACCAAAACCCGCGCGCGCGTTGCAGTTTCTTGAAGTAGCTTGATGGCGTGATCGGCACAATCAGCCACATTCACGGCAGTAAAATTCAACTCCATCTTGCCAGCTTCGATTTTAGAAAGATCGAGCAGATCGTTGATCAAAGCCAGCAAATGGCTGCCGCTGCTGTGAATATCATTCACATAGCCGCGGTATTTTTCATTGCGAATTTCACCAAATTGACCAAGGCGCATCACATCCGAAAAACCCATAATGGCATTCAGTGGTGTGCGCAGTTCATGTGAAATACGCGCCAGAAATTCTGATTTTTGGCGGCTGGCTGCTTCTGCTGCTTCCTTTGCCTCGCGCAATTCCTTTTCCGTGCGCTTCCATGTGGTGATGTCGCGCACCACGGCACAAAAAACCGCTTTTGAATTAGCGGTCTGCAATTTGCCGATCGTGAGAAACAGCGGCACCGTGCCGCCCTGCTTCACAATGGCAGTCACTTCGCGGCCATCATTGAACACGGCGCCAAGGCCCGGGCCTTGCAGGCCTGCCAAATATTGTTGCAAAACTTTGCGACTGTCGCCGGTAAAGTAATCGGCCAATGGTTTGGCCTTAACCTCAGCACTGCGGTAGCCAAAAATCGATTCAGCACCGGCACTGAAGCTTAAAATCGCGCATGATTGATCAAGCGTGATAATACCATCAGAGGCAATATCAAGAATGCTTTTTAATTCATCCTCTGCCGCATTCGGTGCTGCTGCAGGCTCTGCTATCACGGCAGCAGAAATTTTCGATATGGGCTTGTCTTCAATCGGCGTTAAGATCACAGGGGCGGGGGCAACAGTTATTGGCGGGGCAACCGCGACATTGGCTTTTTCGATAATCTTTGCGGGCCGCAAAATATATTGTCGCGCAGGGCCATTCATCCATGGGATTGTGCTTGCAACGATTTCAAAGTTCAGGGTCTGCCCTTTCGTCGATGTCAATTCGATTGAGGCGCCATCGGCTTTGGCAACCGATATTTTGTGCCACGTCTCGTGGTCCTGAAAAAATGCGGCCAGATTGTCATGCTCAAGCAGCTGCAATGCCTTTTGCGAGGCGAACATCGGCTCATCATTTTGCATGATGATCAATGCAGCGCCCGAATTCTCTAAAGCATTCACAACAGCCTTGGGCGGCCTGGCGGCAGGGGAAGGCTGATAGGTCTCGGCTTTGGGCTTGTTCTTTTCAGGTTCAGGTTTTGCGCTGGCATCGCCAATAGCGTCATTTAAGCTGCGGGCCAAAGCTTCAAAAGCCTGGGCATCAGTGCTGGCTGGCTTAGCATTTTGGGCCGCAATCACCGGTGCTGGCAAATCGGCCAATTGCCGTTCCATGCTGCGCCTCTCGGTAATGTCGTCCAGCACAAGAATTGCAAAAGGCTCGGCCTCGCCCGTTAAGCGACGCAACGTCATCCGGGCCTCGCGCTTGCCGTAAAGCCCTTCAAAGGATTCAATAGCGCTCACCAGGTTTGTCGCCTGTAACCGGCTCAGAATTTTGTCCGCCCGTTCAGGGCTTGCCAGTAGTGATGCAAAATTAAGGTGCCGCCCAACATCAAACATCGCCGCTGCCATCGGGTTTACCGTGGTGATCGCACCATCTTTACGGAGCAAAAGACCAGCCACCGGTAACTGCCCAAAAAGGTCATCAATATTGCTTTGGGCAACAGGTGCCCTCGAAACCACCAGCAGGCCCGGCCGACCGTCAGCCAGCGTATGCAGCCAGCAATCACATGCCAAGGGCTCAGTGCGGCCAGTGGATGGAAACTCTAACTGAGTTTTTTTGAGCTCGTCACGCTTGAGCGTTTTGGTCAGCAAGGCAATCTCGGCAATGCCTGCTTCCTCGGGGTCAAACACCCGGTCAATGAGATCAAAAACTGATTGGCCATCAAACGCGGCTATTCCTGCAGCATTGGCCCAAACCAGTCTTCCGCGCATGCCGTCCCAAAGCCAAGCCGCATCAGCCGATTTGCGCAAGTCTTCTAAAGTCTGGATCCTGTGGCTCGGCAAAATTCAACATCTCTACAAACTGAAATCAAATCCGAACTAATCAATTTTTAAGGGTCACGTCCACCTTTCGTTAAGGATTTGAGCTTCCAAATCACAGAAATTGCAGGAAAATTGCGCTGCAATGCAACATTTTGCGGATGAATTTCGATTACGAGTTGAATTTCTCAATATCAGCCGCTAGAGCGAGACGTGGATGCCGCCATAGCTCAGTTGGTTAGAGCGCTAGATTGTGGATCTAGAGGTCCCCCGTTCGAGCCGGGGTGGTGGTACCATTTTTCAGGTCCAATCAACCAATCTTCATGACAGCTAGCCTGCTGTCGTAATTCGTCACTGTATTCGTGGTTTTCACGCTGATCCAGCAATCAGTATTCCCAACATCGGCAACGTGAATGTCACTTTCACGGATCCTTTGGGCGGTACTATTCCTGTTGTTAAACCCAAAATCCATATCTCGTGCATGGGCAGCACCGTGGGATACGCTGCAATGAGCGTCAATCCCCTCACAATTGTCAATTCATTTGATGGTTCATCCAGAACTGAATTTTTCAATTCAAGACAACTGGTTAATCATTTTTTAACCGACGCAACCTACGCATGTCCATTAACGAATTGTTCAATGTTTCTTATAACACGCGATCCTTGCGCGAAACTTGAGCAATCGTGATGGTCGGCCAATGGTGAACTAGTTTCATTTCCCCAGAGCCCCAGTTGTGCGGCGTTTATGTCATTTCATTGAGGATAGGCAGTGCGTTGAAATTGCTGGCTTCTTGGGCTAAACCGTGTGGGATAAAACAACCTTAGATAGAATTATCGCAACCATCGCGTTTATGGTTTTGCTGACGCTTGTCGCCAGCCCTCCGGCTTTTGCAGCAGATAATTTTCCAGGAACGACCATTTCGGGCGCGAGCGGGTCAATCATCGGCACAACTATTGGCATGACCGCTGAAACGGGCGAACCAGCCACGATTGGCGGCAGCACGATTACATCGGATTGGTTTAGTTGGACTGCGCCGTCAACCGGGTTGGTCGTGATGGGAACCTGCAATCCCACCACCAACACCAATACCCAAACCGATACGGTTCTCGCCATCTATGTCGGCGCAGCCGTAAACGCCTTGGGCGCGGCCGTGGTCTCGAATGACGATGGCTGCGTTTCGACGGTGAATCCAAATTATGGATCTGTCTTGAGTTTCAATGCGACGGCTGGAACGGCTTATCGCATTCAAGTCGATACCTATGGCACGAGTACGCAGGGGCAGTTTCAACTTAATTGGAGCTACCCCAACTTGGCGTCTGATTTCACTGTTGCGGTGGTTGGAACGACCGCAACTGAAGGCGGTGCCACAGCGTCATTTACCGTAGCGATGAACACCATGCCTTCCGGTGCGGTGACAGTGACATTGGGCACCAGCCCTTATTGCACGTTTTCGCCAACCACTTTGAATTTTGGCATTGTCAGCGGCGCCAACAATTGGGACGTCCCGCAGACTGTTACCGTAACTGCAACAGACAATGCCGTGGTTGATGGCACGCGCACATGTTCGCCTGCAACCATGACCGCCAATGGCGGCGGCTTCACCGCGACGGCAATCACCCCACCAAGCTTCACCGTGAAAGACAATGATGGCTTGGTTACAATTGCCAATACCACCAACGGCAATGAAACAGGCCCCGTCAATGGCGTGTTCACCATTACTCAAGGTGGCTCAGCAGCAGTTGCCACAATTGTGTCTTACACTGTTTCAGGCACGGCTATAGCAGGTGTCGACTACACCGCTCTATCTGGCACAGTTACAATTCCTGCAGGTTCCACAACCGCAACAATTCCTGTCCCCGTGATCGACAACGCGATCGTCGACGCTTCTCGCACAGTGATTGTAACATTAACGGGTATTACGTCTGGCCTTGGAACGCTGGGCGCAACACTCACAGCTACCAACACCATTGCTGATAATGATTCAGCGACAGCATCGATCGCCAACATCACCAACGGGGCTGAAACCGGACCTGTAAACGGTGTTGTGCGAATAACACTCACCAAGATCAGCTCAACGGCAACGACATTCAGTTATTCCATTGGCGGAACAGCTGTGGCTGGCTCGCATTACACGGCCTTGCCCGGCACCATCACAATTCCAGCCAACACTGCCACTGCAAACATTTCAATCCCGATCATTGATGACGCTGTCATCAACCCCGGCGAAACCGTGATCGTCACGCTGACGGCGATCACATCAGGCCAACCCGCAATCACGCTGCTCGCACCCCTATCTGCCACGAACACAATCACCGACAATGACTTTGCTGCCTTCACAATTGTGAAGGCCGTGAATGTTGGCAACATCACCACGCCACAAACCTTGACCTACACGATCACCGTCAAGAACACAGGCACCATTGCACAGCATGCGCCGGTCATTACCGATACGCTGAGCAATGGCAGTGCCTTAACACTGACTTCAGGTCCAACGCTGACCTCTGGTGATGCCGGAACGCTCGGCACTCTCGATATTGGTGAAACCTGGGTTTACACGGCCACCTATGCAGTCACCCAAGCCAACATGGACAATGGCGCGACGATTAATAACATTTCGACATTCAAAACCACTGAAGTGGCCTTGCAAACCTCCAACACAGCCTCAACCACGATTACCCGCACGCCGCAACTCACCACGGTAAAAACGGCCAGTACTTCAGGCCCGGTGCCTGCGGGCACAGTCATCGCCTACACTTACAAAGTCACAAATTCCGGCAACGTGACAATGACCAATGTGACGGTTGCCGATACGCATAACGGCAATGGCACTTTTACCGGGCCAACCAATGAAACCCTTTTTACCGATATCGCCCCGGCGGGTGACTCTAGCGATGCCTCAACAAACAGCAGCTGGGACACATTAGCGCCGGGAGACATCGTGAAATTCACCGCGACCTACACGGTAACCCAGCATGATGTGGATGTTCTGCAATGAGCAAAATCCACATTTACCACCATGACCGAAGGCGAAGACTCCGAAGGCACTCGCGCGCCGGTCCACCTCTTCCTGAACTTTTAAACCACACCACCGCAACGAATTTCAACGGAGAATGAAATGGACGATAATCTAGATACGGGTCACATACCCAAGAAGCGAAGCGTGATGAGACGTGTCGGTTCATCGAGCATGGCACTTAGTGTTTTGCTGTCGCAAGTAACACCAGCACTCGCGACCATCGATAACACGGCATCAGCATCTGGTACCTATAATGCCGCCACCACAACGTCGAACACATCGACGGTTAATGTGCCGGTTGCTCCTGCTGCACCAGCGATGACGGTTGTAAAAACCGTATCTGTTCCGCCAACTATTGCGTCGGGTGCTGATGCAACGATCGCCGATGCGGGCGATAAAATTACGTTTCAATATGTTGTTAAAAACACCGGTAACGTGACCATCGCAAGCGTAACGCCTGTTGACGTTGGGCCTAAGTTCAACGGCATAGCGGGCACGGGCTCAATGGCTGCCTTCAGCCCAGCGCCTGTTACATTAGCACCAGGCATCTCACAAACCTTCACGGCCGTCTACACGATGTCACAAATCGACGTTGATCGTTCAGCAGGTGTGACCAGCAACGTCACCAACTCGGCAACTGCTACTGGTTCAACGACAGCCACGATACCAGTTGTCGTGAACGCTCCGGCGTCCACTTCCCAGACCACCGTTCCTGCAGGACCAAAGCTGTTGATTGCCAAGAGCTTCATACTGCATGACGGCGGCTCAGGAACAGCAGGCAAAGCTGATGTCGGCGAAACTGTTGACTACATCTACACTGTCACCAATACCGGTAACGTTGCGATGACCAATGTGTCCATCGCCGATACCCATGTGGGTGTGGCCGTACCTGCGGGCACAATCATAAACGAAACATTGACATCCGATGGTCCGCTGGCACCTGGAACAACATCAACCGACACCGTTGCCAATAACGGTATCTGGAGCGTGTTGCAGCCAGGCGCCACCATCACCTTCAAGTGGTTGGGTCACGTTGTTACCCAAGCAGAATTCGACGCCGGTTAACAGGAAATGGCCTGCGCGGCGGCCCGGTCGCTGCGCAGCCAAACTATATGAACCACTTGAAAGTCACAGCTGAAATCCCAAAGTCCGGCACTTCGCGCCGGATGCTCGCGCTTGTCGCAGGCACATTGTTTGCTGTGGTTTTGTCAGCCTCTCAAGCATCCGCAACGATCGACAACACCGCCGTTGCCAAGGGCACTTATGCCGCTTCGATCATCAACTCCAATTCAGTAACTGTGAACGTGCCTGTGGGGGCGGCCAATTCATCGTTCATCGTCACCAAGTCAGCCAGCCCCAGCACCAATGTGCAGGCAGGCCAAGTGGTGACCTATACTTACACCGTCAAGAACAACGGCAACGTGACCCTTCACAATATTTCTCTTGTAGATGTGCACAACGCAACGGGTGCTGCGCCCGTGCCCGGCACTGAAACCCTTTCCAATGATGTGGCCCCAGTGGGCGATTCAACCGATGCAACCGCTGGCAACGGCGTGTGGAGCACATTGGCACCGGGCGACACCGTCACCTTCACCGCAACTTACACCGTCAAACAATCCGATGTGGACACGCTGCAATGATCACAGATTCAAACACCAATCCAAATTTGGGGATTAAGATGAAAAACAGTTCCACAAAATTGAGGCGCATCGGCGCGGGCGCCGTTGCCATGAGCTTGGTTGCATTTCAAATCGTTCCGGCTTTCGCAACGATCAACAACACGGTGACCGCAAATGGTACTGGCCCAGGTGGTGTGCCCGTGACCGGAACCGCTAATGCCAGCGTTTCAGTTGTTACTGCGGCCCCAGCCGTCAGCATCGTCAAGACCATCACGTTTGCGACACCTGGTGGAGACGCAAACGGCAATGGTAAAGCAGATCCCGGAGATGTCCTCAATTATAAATTCACAGTCACCAATAGCGGCAACGTGACTTTGAATGACGTGAAGGTAACCGACGCCAATGATGGCGTGGGAGCACCTGTCGTTGTTGTCGTTCCAACAACAGTAACCACAGACAATGGCACAGCCGCTGCCGGCACATTAGGCGACTCGACCACGGCCAGTTCAACGAAATGGGATAAGCTTGGGCCCGGTGACGTCATCACCTTCACGGGCAGTTACACTGTCGTTGCTGGTGATATTAATAGCGCAGGCGGTGGCACTGGCACGGGTGCGTCTGGTGGCGCTGAACCAGACGGCTACCTTGACGACAAGGCAACTGTGACTGGCAACTATATTAATGGAGCCACCACAACGCCCGTCACTGGCAGCGATAAGAAGAGCATTCAACTTAATATTGCGCCAAACCTGTTAATCACCAAAGTTGCCAGCAAAACGACAAATGCCGCTGCGGGCGATGTCATCACCTACACATATACAGTCAAGAACACGGGCAACACCCAACTCACCGCCATCAACCTCGTCGATACGCATAACGGCAATGCGACAGGTTCACCTGGCGCTCTCGTGCTGGTGTTCCAATCATTCACCACGAACACAGGTTCAACCCACACCGGAAACACAATCGACCTGCTGAAGGCCGGCGACGTTGCAGTTTACACCGCGATCTACACTGTCACCCAGAACGACGTGGATACACGTCAGTAAGGGCACCCAGAAATCACATGAAAACCAAACAACCATATCAGAAGGACAAGGCCAAAGGCCGGTGGCAGCGCAAGCTTGCCGCCGCCCTGCTAGCCGTCCCAATGCTGTGGTTGCCGAACTATTCAGCCCACGCTGCAATCACCGACACTGTGGTGGCAACAGGCATGAACGGCGCAACAACACTGACATCCTCGGCAACAGTCAATGTCGCGGTTGTGCCCGCCAACCCACAATTATCGATGGTGAAAACCCCAACGCTGCATGATGGCGGCGACGGCAGCATGGATCCCGGCGATACCATCACCTACACATTCACGTTGACCAACACCGGCAATGTGACTCTGCAAACCATTTCTTTGACGGACACGCTGGCGAGCTTATCAGGCACGTTGATTGCCCCGCTTGCACCCGGCGCAATAGATAGCACCTCATTTACCGCCACTCACACAATCACCGCAGCAGATATCTTGGCAGGCAGTTACACCAATACAGCAACAGCCCAAGCTCATGCTGTCAGCGGCCAGAATATCAGCGCGACAGCAACGGTGAATACACCGCTCAATCTTGTATCATCCATGACGCTCACGAAAACCGGTTCGTTGAATATGGGCAGCAATGGCCGCGCCGACGCAGGTGACACGATCACCTACCAATTCCTTGTCACCAACACCGGTCCAACGCCACTGCATAATATTACCATTGTCGATCCGCTGGTTTATGCCAGCCTTGGCAACAATGACCGCATGATCGCCATGATCGACGGCGCAAAGCAAGAAGCCGATCCGATCAGTGTAGGTGCCACCGATCCCGTGGCCAGTGCCAGACAAGCTGCGGCCAAACAATGCATCGCGACAGCGCCGATCTCAACAAATCTGAATCCGATCATCGACACAGCCCAGCTTGATGAAACCGGCCTGAACATCGATCGCCAATTGGTGCGCATGTCAGGCGACAGCCCGACCTTGGCGGCGGGCGATAAAATCGGCTTCCTCTATGATTTGAACAACACCGGCAATGTGCCCCTCACCAGCATTGTGGTGGAGCAGGCTGATGCCTTGGCCTTCAGCAACCGCCTCGATTTGCTGGCCCCCAACGCCTCCGATAATTCCAGTGTAATCTTTACTCGCAATGTAACTGAGGATGAAATCAAGGCGGGGCAGATCAATGCACCTGCCATGATCACGGCCCGTAGCCATGGCCACAGCACCACACAAAATTTGAATGATGCGATCGCCCTCTCGGCCATCCGCACTTATGACAGCATTGCCACAGCCACCATTCCAGCCCCGACTTGGCCGCTCTTGAATCCCGGGACGTCGACCACCTTCACTGCCACCTACACCTTAACTCAGCCAGACATCGACAACAGCAATGTGCATAACTCTGCCACCGCCAAGGCGTTGAACACGGCTAATCAAACTTTGCTGGCCAATAGCAGCTTTGACCAGCCAATTGATGATCCCGCCGCTGTGGGTGCCGTGAAAACCGGCACGATTGCTTTGGGCCCGGATAACGCGGCCTCAGTGGGTGATGTGATCACCTATCATTTCGCGATCACCAACCTCGGTAACACCACACTGCATAATGTGACGGTAACCGATACCGAAGCCAATGTTGTGGGTACACCGATTGCCACTCTTGCACCGGGTGTGACTGACAGCGCCAGATACACTGCCACCCACGCACTGGTTGCCGCTGATGTGACAGCCGGGCAATTCACCAATCAGGCAACAGTGACAGGCAGAACGCTAAGCAATGCGACAGTCACCGCACTATCAGACAACACCGATCCAACGCTGCATAACAAAACCATTGTGCAATGGCCTGCGATCCATCTGGTGAAAACAGTTGCCTTTGTGAAGGATGAAAACAACAACGGCTTCACCGATGCGGGCGACACCATCCATTATGCCTTCGCCATCACCAACACCGGCAAGGTGGCGCTGAACAACGTTCTCGTCACTGATACATCACTGCCAGGTGTGGTGTTTAACACCACTACGCCATTGGCCAGCCTTGCACCGGGGGCAACTGACTCTTCAACCTTCACCAGCGTTTACACCATCACGCAGGCCAATGTGAACGCAGGCGAAGTTGACAACATCGCCAAGGTTGAAGCGACAGATGCCAACAATGTAAAAGTGGTCAGCTATTCCGATCCGGGTGTGCCCACCAATGGCCCATTGGGAACCCCAACCAAATCAACGATCGCGCCACATCCCGTGGTCACGCTCATCAAGACGCAAGCCTCAATTGAGGACAAGAATGGCAATAGCCTGACCGATGCTGGCGATGTAATCCACTATACATTCAAGGTGAAGAACACAGGCAATCTGCCATTCACCAGTTTGAATATTACCGACCTGCTGCCAGGTGCCGTGATGAATGGCGCAGCACTTAGCAACGTCGCACCCGGCGCTGAAGACGCAACCACATTTACCGCCACCTACACAATTACGGCAACCGACATGAAACTCGGCAGCGTGAGCAACCAAGCCAAAGCCACCGGAACAACGGCCACTGGCGGCACCGCAACTGATCTTTCCGACAATACAGACCCGAACCAGAACAACCCGACCGTAACACCAATCATCGCAAGTCCATCGATTGCTGTAATCAAGCGCATCGTTTCAATCATTGATACCAACAACAATGGTACGACCGATGTTGGCGACACCATCAACTATGCCTTTGACATCAAGAACACCGGCAACGTGCCGCTAACTGATGTCTATGTCACCGATCCACTCATTGCCACCATTTTGCCCGCCACCCACATTGCCAACTTGCCAGCCGGCAATGAAGTGAAAAATGCTTTCACGGCTTCCTATGCCTTAACCGCAATCGATATCACCAACGGCAAGGTTACTAACCAGGCCACCGCGTTTGGTACTTACAACAACGCACCCGTATCTGATCTCTCAGACAATGCCAGCTATTTGGCTAATAACTCCACTGTTGCCACCTTGGGCTCCGGCATTGCTGTGATCAAAACCTTCGCTGGTTTTACAGATGTGAACAACAACGGCATCGTCGACAAGGACGACATTGTGAAGTTCACCTTTGCCGTGACCAACATAGGCTCTGGCAATATCAGCAATGTTAGCATCACCGATGCCAATGCTGATATTTATGGCGGTGGCCTGCCATTTGGGGTGTTGCTGAACTTAGCCGCCGGCACCACCAATTCAAGCTTCTTCACCGCCGAGCATAAGTTGACACAAGCCGACATCACGGCTGGTGGCATCTATAATCAAGCAACCGTGCAGGGCACATCAGCGCTCACCAACAGCCAAGTTACCGATCTTTCCGATCCGCAAAGCAATTTTGGCGACGCGCCAACCTATGTGGCGATCCCAAGCCAGTCCGGCATCGCCTTGATCAAGAAGCTCAAGAATTTCACTGATGCCAATGGCAATGGCGTGGTCGATGTGGGCGATACGCTGAACTATGAATTCGATGTTTACAATACCGGCAATGTTGATCTGGCCAATCTGGAATTAAAGGACAACAACGTCACGATCGGCACGCTGCCCACTTTGGCCGCAGGCACGCATGACTTCACCACGTTCACATTTGCGCATCCCATTACACTCGCAGATGCGACGGCTGGATTTGTATCTAACCAAGCCACGATCAAAGCTGATGTGATTACTGGCGGCTCTGTGACGGACGATTCTGATCCGAGCAGCCTTACCGGAAATGCACCAACGATCACGCCTGTGTTTGTGACCACAGCTGTGTTGACTAAGGTGGCTGACAAATCCGAAGTCAAACGCGGCGATGTCGTCACCTATACCATCACCGCCGCAAATCTGTTGCCAACGACATTTGAACTGGTCGACGTTATGCCGCCGGGCTTTGCCTATGTTGCAGGCTCAGCCACGATTAATACCATTACTGGTCCCGTTGCCATCATCCCGGTCATTAATGGTCGCAACCTCGACTTCCCACCAAAAGCACCCGTCGCTGGAAAATTAATCCTCAAGCTCAAACTGATGGCTTCGACCACCTTGTCGACAGGCAAGTTCATCAACAATGCGCAACTGATCAACCCGAGCAATGGCGCACTCCTGGCCACCGCCCAAGCCACAGTGTCGATCATTGAAGATGCCACATTCGATTGCAGCGACATTATCGGCCGCGTGTTCGATGACAAGAACGCCAATGGCTATATGGATGACGGCGAACTGGGCTTGCCCGGCGTGCGCGTCGTCACACTGAACGGTTTACTTGTCACGACGGATGCCGAAGGCCGCTTCCATGTGCCCTGCGCGGCGATCCCCGATTCCGCAATCGGTTCGAACTTCCTGATGAAGCTTGACGTGCGCACCTTGCCTACAGGCTACCGGCTGACCACCGAAAACCCGCGTGATGTGCGCGTGACCCGCGGCAAGGTCGTTAAGCTGAACTTTGGCGCAACCATCAACCATGAGGTGCGTTTGGACATCACGGGCAAGGCCTTCAACGGCGACAGCCTTGATCTGACCGACAAATGGATCGGCGGCACCGATCAATTGCTGGCCGTGCTGGCCCAGCAACGTTCGAGCCTGAAGATCGTTTACCACCAAAATGGCGAAGATGCTGACCTCGCAGCCGCCCGCGTGGCCGCCGTTCAGGAAACCATCGCCACCGCATGGAAGATGGGCCAGGGCAAATACAAACTTGTCATCGCCACGAGCGTGGGGATTGGCAAATGAAACAGGAATCCACAATGGCCGTTTCCAAAATCATGAGCACGCTGAAACACAGCGTTGCCATGTTGGCATTGTCTTCTGTCTTGGGATTGGTTGTGCCCGCCTATGCCACTGAATCGCCATTCTCGATCAGTGTTGACGGCAAGAAGATTGATGGCAGCACTAAGCCGGGCGCAGTTGTAGATCAGACTCAGGCCACTGATGTGGCGCTTGAAGGCGTGGACATTCAGGTGAAGTTTGATGGACTCGGCGTGAAGCCCGTGCTCAATGTTTCAACCTTTCCGCCGCGCGTGAATTTCAAACCCGGCGAGACCATCCGCTTCTTGGCCAGCTTCAACTATGCGGCCTGGATCGCCAGAGGCGATGTGCGCATTTATGATCGCAAAAACACATCGAGCGATCAACCCTATCAAGTGATCCCCATTACAAAACTGGGCGCTGCGGAATGGCAAATGCCTGCTGATGCGCCAGCAGACATGGATTATGTTTTGCGGGTCTATGATGCCGATGGCCGCTATGATGAAACCCGCAGTCTGCCTTTAGGCCATAGCGATACGAATTTGATTAAAGACAAGAATGCTGAGCAAGCCGTTGCCCCCGGTTATGGCGAAGACCGAACGGCAACCCGCAACATCGCTGTTTATGGTGGCGCGGTTACGGTTTACGGCAAGAATGTTCCCGAAGGCCATGATGTCGTTGTTGCAGGCGAGCCCGTGCCGGTCGATAACAAAAATAGTTTTGTCGTGCAGCGCATTTTCCCTCCCGGCAGTCACTCTATCGATGTTTCAGTTTTGAAGGATGGTCTGGGCCTTCAATTCACGCGTGACGTTGAAGTGCCGGAGAATGAATGGTTCTACGTGGCCTTGGCCGATTTTACCTTGGGCCATAATTTCGGCGGCATTATTGAGCACACAGGTGCTGATGAGTTTGACGGCACCTGGACCAAAGGCCGCCTGGCCTTCTATTTAAAGGGCAAGATCAAGGGGCAATATATTTTAACCGCCGCTGCTGATACAGGTGAAGGCAGCCTCGCCAACATGTTCCAAGGCCTTGATGGCAAAAGCCCGCAAGATGTGTTGCGCAATATCGATCCCAATTCTTATTATCCTGTTTATGGCGATGACTCATCTGCCATTGATGATGCGCCAACCCGCGGCAAATTCTATTTACGGTTAGAGCGTGGCCCGAGCTCGGTGATGTGGGGTAATTTCCGCTCCAACATTTCAGGCACGCATTTCCTGCGCAGCGCCAGAGCGCTTTATGGCGCTGATGCTGTCTATCGCTCGGATGCCGTTACCAAAGATGGCGAAGCCAAACACGCCGTTGATGCCTATGCCGCCTTGCCGGGCACTGTGCCGCAGAATGATGTGTTCAGAGGAACCGGCGGATCATCCTATTTCTTGAAGCATCAGCTTTTGCGCGTAGGCTCCGAAACCCTCAGCGAAGAGCAGCGCAACCCCGTAACGGGCTTTGTGACCCAGCGCGTGACGCTGACTTATAAAACTGATTATGATATTGATTACACCAATGGCGTTGTGATTTTGCACAACCCCTTGCCATCCAGTACCAATGGCAATGATAATTATCTGGTCGCCCATTATGAATATGAACCAGCCGCAGGCGATGTGAATGGTTACGTTACCGGTGGTCGTGCACAGACCTGGCTCGGGGATCATGTGCGGGTTGCGGTTTCTGGATTGCAGGAAAAGACGGCGGGCGCTGATCAGGTGATGGTTGGTGCTGATATGCGCGTGCAAAAATCCAAAGACACTCATGTCGAGGCCGAGATTGCGCGTTCAACCGGCCCCGGCATTGGCTCAACCTATTCGGTCGATGGTGGCCTAAGTTCACAAACCAACACAACAGCTGGCATCACAGGTGTGCCCGCCAATGCCTGGCGCGTGGAAACGGGGGCAGCACTTGATGAGCTGACCGATGACAAAATGAAGGGTCGCGTTGGCGCGCGCTACGAACATTATGATGCCGCGTTCTCGTCGCTGGATGTGCAAACCCCTCAAGCCAAAAATGTTTGGGGTGTCGATGCTGACGTGAAGGCCAGCGACAATGTTGCCCTGCATGGCATTTATAGCGAACAGCAAATCATCGGTGGTGAACTTGATCGTCAGGGGACTGCCGCCGTTGATGTGAAGGTTTCCGACCATTGGAACATTCAACCCTATGGCCGTTACACCGAAGCAACTGGTGTGACCACACCAAACGCCCAACAAGGCACGCGTGGCGATGTGGGCACGAAACTGACTTATACTTGGGATGCCGATACCCAAGCTTACGTGTTTGCCCAAGATACCGTGGCCCATTCCGGAACCATGTTGATTGATAACCGCGCAGGCGTTGGAGCCAAGAAAAAACTTTCTGATCGCATCACAGCGTCGAGTGAAATCTCGGAAGGTACGCAAGGCATTGATGCAACGGCAAGTCTGACTTATGCACCAACGGTCGATGATAAATACTCTTTGGGTTATCGCTTGGATGCGGCCCGCAAATCCGCTTCGAGCTATCCCTACACCTTGGCAGGTTCAGATTTAGGCACCGTCGTGATGGGCAGCCGCCACCGCTTCAATGAAGAATGGATGGCCTTTGGCGAAGATAATTTTGATCTGTTTGGCGAGCGTCGCTCGGTCACCCAAACCTATGGCGTGAATTATACGCCATCGACAAATTGGGCCTTGGATGCGGCTGTTGAAATTGGCCATGTCTATGACAACACCATCAACCCATTGCCGCCTTTCAACAAGAATCCTGATATTGATCGCAAGGCGTTTTCCGCTGGTGCCACTTACCGCGATCCCGAAACTGGCTTGGATGGACACATCAAAGGTGAAGTACGTTTCGACAATGATGGCACCAATGAGATCGTAACCTACCTGCTCCAGGACGCATTCGGCGTCAAGATCTCGAAAGATTGGCGCGCATTGGGCAAGCTTGATGCGGTATTTGCCGATGCCACAGACTCAGCACGCGATGGCAGCTATATCAACGCCTCGCTGGGCTTTGCTTACCGCGGCTTTGACAGCGACCGGTTCAATATGCTCGCCAAATATAATTATGTGTTTGACGAGCCCGGTTCCAACCAGGTTTCCTACGACAACACACTCACCAGCCCATGGCAGATTTCACATATCCTGTCTTTGGATGCGACCTATGATCTGACTCAGAAGCTTTCAGTCGGTGCCAAATATGGCATGCGCATCGGCCAGACTTTGGACCGCACGCCGGGTTCTGCCTGGATTGATTCATCAGCGCATCTCGGAATTCTACGCGCTGACTATCACATCGTGAATGAATGGGATGCCATGATTGAAGGCCGCGTGTTGTGGTCACCAACCTCGCAAACCACCGATTTTGGTTTGGTGGCTGCAATCTACAAAGAGCTTGGCGACAATTTCAAAATGGGTGTCGGTTATAATTTCGGCCAATTCTCTGATGATCTGGCTGATATTGTGCACGACAACCATGGCGTGTTCATCAATTTGATTGGCAAGTTCTGATCTTAATCAAAGGGACCCTCATCCGCCCTTCGGGCACCTTCTCCCATTTGCGAAGACGCAAACGGAGAGAAGGCGATAATCATTGAGGGCGGTGCCCACTACAAGGCCTTCGCCCGTTTCGCGAAGCGGAATGGGAGAAGGTGCCCGAAGGGCGGATGAGGGCTCTTTCCGCATGCGCGAAACTTCTCTGCTTTAAGTTTTCTTCTCGCCGCGCTATTGAGGACAAAAAGCGAGAGTCAACATGAACCTAGATAAAGTCCCCAGCATTGAACATTTGCGCCAAATCTATCAGCGCCGTGTGCCGAAAATGTTTTATGAATATTGCGACACTGGCTCTTATACCACCAGCACCTATCTCGATAATACGGCCGCCTTTGCCAAATATAAGCTGCGCCAGCGCGTGGCTGTGAACATCGACAACCGCTCGCTCAAAACCACCATGGTCGGCGAACCCGTGTCGATGCCGGTGGCGCTTTCGCCGATTGGCTCGGGCGGCATGAATTATCCAGATGGTGAAATTCATGCGGCACTGGCCGCCGAAAAATTTGGTGTGCCCTATACGCTCTCGACCATGAGCATTTGCTCTTTAGAAGAAGTGGCCAAACGCACCACCAAGCCGTTTTGGTTTCAGCTTTATGTGATGCGTGACAGAAGCTTTGCCACAGACCTCGTGCAACGCGCCAAGGCGGCGAAATGCTCAGCACTTGTGTTGACGCTTGATTTGCAGGTGCTGGGCCAACGCCACAAGGATGTGATCAATGGCTTGTCATCGCCACCCAAATTGACCGTCAAAAACATGCTCAACATTGCCACCAAGCCGCGCTGGGCCTTTGGCATGTTGGCCACCAAGAACCGTCAATTCGGTAATATTGTTGGCCATGCCAAGGATGTGAAAGACATCGCCTCGCTGAATGAATGGGCCAATAGCCAGTTTGATCCGACGCTGGACTGGAGCTCGGTTGAATTCATCCGCAAGCAATGGGGCGGCAAGCTGATCCTCAAAGGCATCAATGATGTTGAAGATGCCAAGATCGCATCCAAGCTGGGCGCTGATGCCATCATCGTGTCCAACCATGGCGGCAGGCAGTTGGATGGCGCTTCAGCCACGATTGATATGCTGGGCCCGATTGTTGATGCGGTCGGAAAAAAGACCGAAGTGTTCTTGGATTCAGGTATTCGCACTGGCATTGATGTGTTGCGCGCCATGGCGCTGGGGGCCAAAGGCACCATGATCGGCCGCGCCTATATTTATGGGCTGGGAGCGGGCGGTGAAGCCGGTGTGACCCGCGCACTGGAAATCATCCGCAAGGAAATGGATATCACCATGGCGCTGTGCGGAGAGAGAGACGTGAAGAAATTTGGCCGCCATAATCTTTTGGATCGATGAGCTTACAAAACCGCGTTGATCCGTGGGGGCGATTGATCGCCACCCCTGAACGCGGGACCATGATGGGCAATCGCGGTGGCAAGTTTCACCGACCCGATCAAA
>JAYVXY010000092.1:0-7008 GCA_043784785.1 Aestuariivirga sp.
GTTCTTCAGCGCTGCACGCGTGACACACGAATTGTGATTTAGACGGGTTTGGGGCGGATTCCAAAAATTGCAGAGCCAACGCGCACGCAAGTAGCCCCCTCTTCAATTGCGATCTCAAAGTCAGAACTCATACCCATCGAGAGCATGGGAAGGTGATATTGTTTCGCCATGTCCTTCAACAAGCGAAAATGGGGCCTCGGATCATGGTCCGCAGGTGGGATGCACATTAGACCTAAAAGGCTGGAGCCCAATTGGCCACGGCACTCACCAATAAATTGATCGAGTTCCTCAGGAAGCACGCCGGCCTTTTGCGGCTCCCGGCCTGTGTTAACCTGAACAAATAGCTTAGTCTGGGCATTTTGTTTTTGGATTTCGTTGGCAAGAGCAATCAGTAATTTTGGTCGATCAACTGTTTGTATGACATCAAACAGTTCAACTGCTTCACGCACTTTGTTGCTTTGCAACGGGCCAATGAGATGGAGTTCGATGCCCTCATAGAGACTTCGCAATTCTGGCCATTTCCTATGGGCTTCCTGTACGCGGTTTTCGCCAAAGATGCGGTGGCCAAGCTGAAGAACAGGCTCAATATCAGCGCGATCAAAGGTCTTGCTCACAGCGACCAGCTTAACGGTGCTTGGCTCACGGCCCGAGGCAGCAGCGGCTGCCTCAACGCGGTGTTTAACTTCGGAATATTGATCTTGAGTTTGGGTCATTGAATTTGAACCTTATGGCCACGCTTGCGGCGCTTTTCAAGGACTGGTACGTGGGTGTTCAAACGAGTTTGAAATAAAGGGAATTATGCGTGAGCGTTGAACGTTACAACCACCGGGAAGTTGAACCCAAATGGCAAAGTTTTTGGGCTGACAATCGCAAATTTGAGGCGGTTGAAGATGTTTCGCGCCCGAAATATTATGTGCTTGAGATGTTCCCCTATCCATCGGGTCGCATCCATATGGGCCATGTGCGCAACTATACCATGGGCGATGTGATTGCGCGCTTTCGCCGGGCTTGCGGTTACAATGTTCTTCATCCCATGGGTTGGGATGCGTTTGGCATGCCTGCTGAAAATGCCGCAATCGAACGCGGCGTTCACCCCAAAACCTGGACTTATGAAAACATCGCAGCCATGCGCAAGCAACTCAAATCGATGGGACTTGCGATTGATTGGTCGCGTGAATTTGCCACCTGCGACCCGTCCTACTATCGCCACGAACAGGCCATGTTCATCGATTTTATGGATGCTGATCTGGTTGAGCGCCGCATTTCGATGGTCAACTGGGATCCGGTTGACCAGACTGTATTGGCCAATGAACAAGTCATTGACGGCAAGGGTTGGCGCTCAGGTGCTGCGGTTGAAAAGCGCGAGCTGGCCCAATGGTTTTTAAAGATCACCACTTATGGCGATGAGCTTCTAAGCGCTTTAGACGGCTTGGACAAATGGCCAGAAAAAGTGCGGTTGATGCAGAAGAATTGGATTGGCCGTTCGGAAGGCTTGCGCTTCACCTTCGATCTTGAAGATGCCTCGGGCAAAAAGTGTAATCGGGGTCTTACGGTTTATACAACGCGACATGATACAATCTTTGGCGCAAGCTTTTGCGCTGTTTCGGCTGATCACCCATTGGCCAAGGAAATCGCAGAGTCGAATCCTGCTGTGGCCACATTCCGCAAAGAAGTGGCAGCTCTCGGCACCAGTGAAGAGAATATTGAGCGCGCTGAAAAGCGTGGTTGTGCCTTGGGTGTTTTCGCGCTCCATCCGTTTGACCCAAATGTGAAGCTTCCGGTCTACGCTGCGAATTTCGTATTGATGGGCTATGGCGAAGGTGCGATTTTCGGTTGCCCCGCCCATGATCAGCGCGATTGGGATTTTGCAAAAAAATATAATTTGCCAATTCGGCCAGTAGTTGCGCCACGCGGCACCACATCGCCAGTTGTCGGCGATGCACCCTATCTCGAGAAAGAAGGCGATGATTGCGTTTTGGTGAATTCCCAATTTTTGGATGGCTTGAATGTTGATCAAGCCAAGGCTGAAATTGCCAGGCGCATGGAAGAATCCGGCCGCGGTGAAGTGCGGGTGAATTTCCGCTTGCGTGATTGGGGTGTGTCTCGCCAACGCTATTGGGGTTGCCCCATTCCTGTGATTCATTGCAAAGACTGTGGCATTGTTCCGGTGCCGAAATCTGAGCTGCCAGTACAGTTGCCAGATGATGTTAAATTCGACAAGCCGGGCAATCCGCTGCTGCATCATCCAACGTGGAAAAATGTAAATTGCCCCAAATGCAACGAAGCTGCCCAACGCGAAACGGATACGTTCGACACTTTCATCGACTCGTCCTGGTATTATGCGCGCTTTGCCTCACCGCATGCGGATATTCCTGTCAATCAGGACGCGTCCAAATATTGGTTGCCGGTTGACCAATATATTGGCGGTGTCGAACACGCGATATTGCACCTGCTCTATTCGCGGTTTTATGCAAGGGCGATGAAGAAAACAGGCCATCTTCAAGTTGAAGAGCCATTTGCCAGCCTGTTCACACAAGGCATGGTGATTCATGAGACATTTAAGACCCTGGCTGGTGAATGGGTTTTGCCGTCGGAAGCAATGCATAGGGACGGGTCTTGGATCCACGCCAACACAGGTGAGCCGCTTGAAGTGGGCGATGCCGAGAAGATGTCCAAGTCGAAAAAGAATGTGGTCGATCCCGACACCATCATCGCATCATATGGCGCGGATACAGCTCGCTGGTTCATGTTGTCGGACACGCCACCCGAGCGCGATATTCAATGGACCGAGGCCGGTGCTGAAGGTTCATGGCGATTCACGCAAAAGATTTGGCGTATTGTCGGCGATATTGCTGAAGTGCCAAAGCAGGATGCTTCAATGGATACTGCTGGCCTGGCGCTGAGGCGTATCGCCCACCGGACAGTTGCTGCTGTTACCGATGATCTTAACAATTTGCGCTTCAACCGCGCGATTGCCAGAATCTACGAATTGTCTAATGCGATCAACCAATCTTTGCAGACCGCAAAATCGGAAGGATTGAACGGAGCGTTGCAGGAGGCCGGTTCATTCCTGGTTTTACTGATGGCGCCGATGATGCCACATTTGGCCGAAGAATCGTGGAAGATGCTGGGTCAAAAAAATGCGGTTGTTGATGCGAAATGGCCAAAAGCCTTGCCAGATCTGGTGGCTGTTGACGAAGTCACGCTAGCCGTCCAGATTAACGGGAAGCGCAGAGATGAAATGACCGTTGCAAAGGGAATGGACCGGGCGTTGGTTGAGGCCAAAGCGATGGAACTGGATTCGGTCAAGCGTCAGTTGGATGGTAAGCTTGTAAAGAAGATCATTGTTGTACCGGATCGTATCGTCAACATAGTTTGCGAGGGTTAATGCGAATAGGGGCTCTAATAGCAATTGTTCTAAGCCTGCTCTTTTTGGCAGGTTGCTCGTCTTATCGTCCGCTCTATGGCAAGGGCCCGAATGGCGAAGGTGTAACAACTGCGCTTGCTGCGGTCACTGTTCCGGAGCAGCATAGTCGAAGCGCACAGCTGGTTCGCAATGAGTTGCTGACCACCATGGGGTCAGCGGTTTCGCGTTTCAGCTTGAAAATTCTGACGACTGAAAAGACAATTGATGTTTCGACGTTGTCGGCTTCAGGTTTACATCGCAAGCGCTATAATTTGGTCGTCCACTATGAGTTGGTTGGTGCTTCGGCGAGTGGAGTTCTGGCCTCGGGGGATAGTTTTTCAAATGTTTCCTTCGATACAGTTCGTCAACCTGTTGCCGATTTACAGGCCGCCGACAATGCAATGGCACGGGCCGCGCAGGAAGTAGGCCAGGATATTCGGCAGCGAATTGCCGCCTATTTCTCCAACCATCAAACCTGAATATATTGAGAGGCTCGAATTGACCGTTTTACGCGAGGAAGGATTTGAGAATTTTTTGAAGCGTCAGGCGTCAGCTATGAACGGCATTCTTGTGCATGGTAATGACAGTGCTTTGGTCGCACGTTTTGGGCGCGAAACGGTTCGCGCCATCCTCGGGAAAACCGGCGAGGCCGAGCGATTTTCGACAGAGGTCTTGAAAGATGGGGCGGGGCGTTTTGCTGATGAGTTTTTTTCATTGTCGCTGTTGGGCGAACGCCGAGTCCTTTGGGTTGATGATGTTAGCGATTCAAATTTAAAATCCCTGTCGGAAATTCTATTATCACCACACGCTGCGAATTTTGTTTTTCTGGCAGCGGAGTCTTTGAGCAAGACTTCAAAACTGCGAATCGCCTGTGAGGAATCGGCAAAATTTGCCAGCGTTGCCATCTACGAGGACGGAATAGAGAGTGCTCGCATACGCTTGCGCAATTTAATGGTTGCGGGGGGGCTAGATTGGGAAAGTGGTGCGGAAGAAACATTTCTTGAGATTGTGGGCATTGATCGTTCAGTCGTAAATCAGGAATTTGAAAAGCTGGCTTTGTTTTGCTTGGGTCAAGTTTCAATTTCTGCGGAAGATGTTTTGGCGAGTTGTGGTGATACCGCGGCTTTTGGTGCAGATGGCCTAATTGATGCGATGTTGATCGGTGACATCAATGATGTGGACCGGATGTTTGCAAATCTCGACGGCGAAAGTGGCGGCAGGCGGATGATTTTGTCAACAACTGCGGCACATCTATCGAAGCTTCAAGATATGCGCGTTTCAATGGAAAAAGGGTTGGGTGCTGATCTTGCGGTGCGCAACGCAAAGCCGCCTATTTTTTTTAAGAGACACGGTGCAGTTCTAAACCAGCTCCGTAAATTTGACGCAGATGAGTTGTTGTCGATGCAACAGACATTGTCTGCGGCTACATTTCAATCGCGCAAGCACGCCGATCTCGCAGACGACATTGCTAACCGCGCACTGCTTTCATTGGCGCGGCTGGCAAGAAGCAAGTCATCCGAGTTGAACCGTTAACTTACGAATCACATCATCAAGTTGGTCGAGTGTTTTATATTTGATTTGTACTGATCCGCCTGCAGCGCCCTTGTGCTTGATTGAGGTGTGTAAGCCTAATGTTTCAGTCAGCATTTTTTCGAGTGCACGTGTGTCTGCATCTTTTTCGACGGCGGAAGCAGGGCCAGTTGGAGCAGCCGCGTTCTTGCGTGCGAGTTCTTCGGCTTCTCGAACAGTCAGCCCCATCTTGATGATTTGATCAGCCATCTCGGCTGGATATTCTGTTGCCACCAATGAGCGGGCATGCCCGGCCGTGAGTTTGCCATTTTCAATCTGCTGCTGAATGGCCTCCGGCAGGCTGAGCAGCCGCATGGTATTGGCAATATGACTACGGCTCTTGCCAATTGAGTCGGCCAACTGCTGTTGAGTATAATTATATTGTTCGAGCAACTGGCGATAGGCGCGTGCTTCTTCTAAGGCATTGAGGTCGCTGCGCTGAATATTTTCAATGAGCGCAATTTCAAGTGTTTCGCGATCATTCAATTCGCGGATGAGAACCGGCAGTTCATGAATGCCGGCGCGCTGGCTGGCACGCCACCGGCGTTCACCGGCCACAATTTCAAATGATCCATCAGCGCGCGGCCGAACCACGAGCGGCTGCAGCAGCCCCTTGTCTTTCAACGACTTCGCTAAGCTTTCAAGATCTTCTTCGTTGAAGTGCTTGCGAGGGTTGTGGGGATTTGGATGGAGCAGCTCGACAGGAACATGGCGTAGACTGCGAATATCTTGAACAATCGCTTCTTCTGATGTGTCATCTCCGATGAGAGCGGCAAGGCCCCGTCCAAGTCTGCGCTTTTGTGCCTGAGTCATGATTATGTTCCTTTATTCTTTTTGGGCTCAGATTGTTTCTGGACCGAATCGTTTATGCCGCAGCGCGAAGTTCTCGTTCTCTTTTAATCACTTCCGAGGCGAGCTTAATGTAGGCTTGTGAGCCCACGCAGGTGTGGTCGTAAAGTAATACAGGCTTGCCATAGGATGGCGCTTCGGAAACGCGCACGTTGCGCGGGATTACCGTTTGATAGACCTTGTCGCCCAAGACCTCACGCACATCTGCAGCGACCTGATCAGAAAGGCTGTTGCGCTTGTCAAACATCGTGAGAACCACACCCTGAATAATCAAACGCGGATTAAGACTTGCCCGCACACGTTCAACCGTTTTGAGAAGTTGGCTAAGGCCCTCAAGTGCAAAAAATTCGCATTGCAGCGGCACCAGAATAGCATCCGCTGCACAAAGCGAATTAATTGTCAGAAGATTGAGTGATGGCGGGCAATCCACCAAAATATAGCTATATTGCCGATTAGCCAATTGTCTCATCCGGTCAATCGCATCCGCCAACCGGTAGGTCTTCCGATCAAGATCGGAAAGTTCAAGTTCGGCACCCAAAAGATCAATTGTTGCGGGCACGCAATGAAGCCGAGGTATGGCCGAATTTATGATCACCTGATCAATCTCCGCCTCTCCGATGAGAACATGGTAGGACGATTTTTGATTTTGCCGCCTGGCAATTCCAAGGCCGGTACTGGCATTGCCCTGAGGATCAAGATCAATCACCAAAACCGATTCGCCGACAGCTGCAAGCGCAGTGCCCAGGTTAATTGCAGTCGTGGTCTTTCCAACACCGCCCTTTTGATTGGCAACAGCAAGAATCCGTGGGGTTTGGGCCGGGGCATTAAACATGGGCGATCTCCTTGATTTCGAGGATCACAGAATTCGAATCAGTTATGCTTCGATGTTTCTGATATGAAATTTTCCACGTTTTAGCAGCTTCGGTCAATTCCGTATCACTTTCTTGACCCTTGTGGAAAAGTGCGGTCGCTCCGCCTCGCATAAAGGGTTCAGCCAAGCTTAGGAGCAACGGCATGGGGGCAAAGGCGCGAGCCGTGACAATTTGCACGTCTGGCATTTGCAGCGGTGCAGCAAGCGGCTCAAGCCTTTGGCGATGAACATGCCCGGTAACCTTCATCTGGCGCAGGGCCTCCTGAAGGAATGCGGTTTTTTTGGCATTGGCTTCATAGAAATGTACCACCGC
>JAYVXY010000093.1:0-2082 GCA_043784785.1 Aestuariivirga sp.
GGAGAGGTAGGACTCGAACCTACGAAGCCGTAAAGCAGGGGATTTACAGTCCCCCCCCTTTGCCACTCGGGACACTCTCCCCCGATATCACAAAACAAACGCCCTCGGTTTGGTTTTGCAACCAAACCAAAAGCGTGGCGCTGTATGCCGCCGAGGATACTTTAAGTCAAGCGCAACTCAGCTGATTTTCGTTAATGCGAGTTTGAGTGCAGCTTGCGCCTCTATAGGCAGGAAAAGTGATGTGTCTCCACCCATCTTGGCGATCTGCTTGACCAATGATGAAGCGATCATGCGGGTGGCCGGAGAGGCCGCCATAAATATTGTTTCAATCTCTGGCGAAAGCGCCCCGTTCATCTGCGACATCTGCACTTCATAATCAAAGTCTGAGGCATCGCGAAGCCCCCGAATAATTATACCCGCATGGGCCTTATGCGCCGCCTGAACCGTCAAATCCGAAAACGTTACAACACTGACTTTAAGACCCGCATGTTCCGCAATGGGCTTGACCACCTGCTCAATCAACTTCACCCGCGCCTCAGCATCAAGCAGCGCCTGCTTGGAACCATGAAGCCCCACACCAATCACCAACCAGTCAACGATCCGCGCCGCCCGTGCAATAATATCGAGATGACCATAAGTAATGGGATCAAACGAACCTGGATAAAAGCCAATGCGCATTATTGCCCCTTCAACACCATCAACGCAGCGCCGCTCACAAGGAAGCTGCCGCTGACAATTTCAATTGCCCGAATGCGCTTACGCGAAAGCCAAGCCCCGGCCTTGCCAGCAGCCAGCGCATAACCCGTATCACCAACAGCCGCGATAACCATAAACGTAACACCGAGCAACAACGTCATCTGAACCACATCGGCACCTGTAGGAATGAACGGCGGAATCAGCGCGCCAAACAAAACCAGCATTTTGGGGTTCGACATAATCACTACAAAGCCTTGCAGAAAAAAGCTGCCATAGGGCCGCGCCCGATCTGTGGCCACCGCCAAATCACCTTTCGAAAGAAACAATTTGATCGCCAACCAAACCAAATAGGCCGCACCTGCATAACGCAGCAACACGAACCAAACCCCCATTACTTGAATGGCCGCCCCTAACCCAAGCGTTGCAATACCAAGCCAAATCACCACACCCACCTGCGTGCCCAACACATTCATCAGGCCAGCGCGCGTGCCATATTTCAAGCTATTGGCAATGATCACCGTCACCGTTGGGCCTGGCACCAAGGCCAGCGCCAAGGCCGACAGCACGAAAAGAAAATAATTATCTATTGTCATGAAATCCACATTACGCTCAAAACAACATTTCTGGCAAACTCAAGCTTTGGGTCTGGCGCGTGGCACAAAAACCCAAGGCCTGTCGCCTTGGCTCCCGCGCGACGTTTCAATCCGGTATCGCCCGCCTTCAAAATAAACCGCATGTGCGCCGTGTTTCCAAACATCAAACCGATCAATGCGCAGCTTTGCTTCGGAACATGCATGTCGCAACGGAAAATCAGCAACCACAATATCAACGGGTGGGCATTCCCAATCAGCGTCGGGTTGCTCGTGAATATAGCCAACACTCATCGGGGCCAAATCTGAAAAGCACATGTTGTCTTGGCAGGTCCAACCGGGCCTTGCCGCTGCCTCATCCACTCTCTCAACTTGCCCATTGGCCTGCAACCATTTTACGGCTGCAAATTTTCCCTTGCGCGGATCAGCCAGAACATAATTGCCTTCATTGTCCATAATGGCGACATTGCTGCCACGATCTTCAATCAAAAGCTTTGGCCTTTCTGCCGCCTGCCCCAAATACAAACCAGCCAAAATCAAAACTGCACCCGCCCACCGCAAGCGCCCCACCAACAAGCAAACAATAAACGCACCCGCCACCATGATCGAAACGCCAAACAGCGAAGGATGCGGCATCATGCTGTTGGCAAAGGGCCATGCCGCAATTGTGTCTGAAATCCACATCGTTGCGCGCAAGCCCGCTTCAACTAATTTAAACGGCCAATAATCCAAACCAAACGGCATCAACAAAACGCCAAGCATCGCAGCGGGCATCACCATCAAATCTGAAATCGGC
>JAYVXY010000094.1:0-7000 GCA_043784785.1 Aestuariivirga sp.
TGGAATTCAAAGTTATGAAATGGCGCTGGACGGCATGTCCGGCATTTTAAACGCAAAATGAAAGGGATAAAAATGCCCGCGAAGAAGAAAACTGTGGCCACCCTTGTCTCAAAAACGACAAAACCACAGCCCGAAATGGCTGAGCTTGGCTTGATCCGCAAGCTGGCTGAAATTTTGAATGAGACAGGCCTGACAGAAATTGAACTTGATCATAAGGGTGCCAAGGTTCGCGTGAGCAGAACTGTTCATGCCTCAGCTGTGGTCAGTCATGCAGCTCCGGCCGTGGTTCATCATCATGCGGCACCGGCTGCAAGTGGGGCGCCCGTTGTTGCGGCGCCAATTGAAATTGCCGGCACACCACTCAAATCTCCGATGGTTGGAACGGCTTATCTTTCTTCAACACCCGGCGCCCCGCCGCTTGCTCCGCTTGGTTCGGAAGTCAAGGAAGGCCAAACTGTTATCATTATCGAAGCCATGAAAACCATGAACCAGATCGTAGCACCCAAGTCTGGTAAAATCGTCAAAGTGAATATTGAAAATGCCCAGCCGGTTGAATTTGGCGAAGTATTGCTGGTGATTGAATAGGGCATGTTTGACAAAATCCTCATCGCCAATCGTGGCGAAATTGCTCTGCGCGTGCTGCGCGCCTGCCGCGAGCTTGGCATTCAAACCGTAGCGGTTCATTCCACAGCCGATGCCGATGCCATGCATGTGAAGCTGGCAGATGAAAGTGTGTGCATCGGGCCGCCTGCCGCCAAGGATAGCTATCTCAACATCCCGGCCATTGTTTCGGCCTGCGAGATTACGGGTGCTGAAGCGGTTCATCCGGGCTATGGCTTCTTGTCTGAGAATGCCAGGTTCGCTGATATTCTGACCGAGCATGGGATCAAGTTCATCGGCCCATCGGCTGCCAATATTCGCACCATGGGTGACAAGATTGAAGCCAAGCGCACGGCCAAAGCTTTGGGCATTCCGGTTGTGCCCGGCTCTGAAGGGGGCGTTTCCGATTTGGGTGAAGCCAAGAAGATTGGCAAAGACATCGGCTATCCCGTCATCATTAAAGCCACCGCTGGCGGTGGTGGCCGCGGCATGAAAGTGGCCAATAACGAGTCTGAACTCGAAATGGCGGTTTCAACGGCGCAAACCGAAGCCAAGGCGGCGTTTGGCAACGGCGAAGTTTATATTGAAAAGTATTTGCAGAAACCACGCCATATTGAAGTTCAAATATTGGGTGATGGCCAAGGCAGTGCAGTGCATTTGGGCGAACGCGATTGCTCGTTGCAACGCCGCCATCAAAAGATTTGGGAAGAAGCGCATTCCCCGGCTCTGAATGCAGGTCAGCGTGATGCCATCGGCGGCCGTGTCGCCAAGGCCATGGCTGATCTTTCATATGAAGGTGTGGGCACGATTGAGTTTCTCTACGAAGATGGCGAATTCTATTTCATCGAAATGAACACGCGCTTGCAAGTTGAACACCCGGTCACTGAAATGATTACGGGCCTTGATCTGGTGCAAGAGCAAATCCGTATCGCAGCTGGTTCCAAGCTGCAATATAAGCAGAGCGATATTAGTTTCTCCGGCCACGCCATTGAATGCCGCATCAATGCCGAAAATGCCGCCACGTTCACTCCCTCACCCGGCAAAGTCGATGCCGTTCACTTCCCCGGTGGGCTTGGTGTGCGCATCGATTCAGCGCTGTATTCGGGTTACCGGATTCCACCCTATTATGATTCACTCATCGGCAAGCTGATCGTGTTCGGCAAAACCCGCACAGAATGCATGATGCGGCTCAGACGTTCCCTGTCAGAATTTGTGATTGAAGGTGTTGAAACCACGATCCCGCTGTTTCAGCGCCTGTTGAATGAGCCCGATATCATTGACGGTAATTATGATATTCATTGGTTGGAAAAATTCCTCGCCCGAACTGCGCCTGCTGCCTGAAACATGACCACCATCACGCCACAGGTTTTGCTTAAAGCTTATTCAGCGGGCATATTCCCGATGGCCGAAAGTGCCGATGACCCGGCCCTCTATTGGATAGAGCCTGATGAGCGCGGGGTTATTCCGCTTGATCGATTTCACATTTCCCATTCGTTGCGCAAAGTGGTGCGACGGCGCAGTTTTGAAATTCGCCTTGATAGCGCTTTTGATGCGGTGATCCGCGCCTGTGCCGAAAAAACCGAAACCCGCGATGTGACCTGGATCAACCAGCGCATCCTCAAACTTTATACACAGCTTCATAAAATGGGCTGCTGCCACAGCGTTGAATGTTGGCAGGATGGAAAACTGGTGGGTGGGCTTTATGGCGTACGCATCGGAGCCGTGTTCTTTGGCGAAAGCATGTTTTCGCGTGCCACCGATGCCAGCAAGGTGGCATTGGTGCATCTGGTGGCAAGGCTCAATGCGGGTGGGTTTAAATTGCTTGATGCGCAGTTTTTGAACTCACACCTTGCACAATTTGGAACCTACACCGTGCCGAAAAAGCAATACCGACCAATCCTGGAAGAAGCACTCGACGGCACTGCAGATTTTGGCGCTTTTGCTCAGGATGCCGATGTTGAAGCGGTTTTGAAGTTCGCCTTGAATCAAGTCTAGCGATCAATCCGGCGCAGGGGCACTCGAATCCATTTGATCTTGGATTTGATTTGGATCGGGTGCTGCTTCAACCGGTGGCGGCGGTGCACTCGGGTCTTTGCATCCCACAAGCCAGACATCCAATACGGGATGTTCCAATCCGTTCAGGCCCGGGCTTTCAGCAAACATCCAGCCTGAAAAAATACGTTTCTTGGAATCATCTTTGCGAATTTCATCGATCTCAACAAAGGCCGCGGTTTTGGGATCTTCGGTGATGGGTGTGGTGTTACACACTTCTGACTTGATAATGAGGTTGCTGAATTTAACCTCTTCCCCCACCTTCTCTTCAAAGTTCTTGGTCTTGCCCATGATTTTGTCGAGGCCAGCAAAAATCGCCACTGGGTTTTTGATATTTTCGGCAGTGGCTGCACCTACGGAAACAGCGAGCATCACAAAAGCCAGACTTAATCTGTTCATTTCTTCGGCGGGTCGCTTGCCGCCGGCGGCGCTGTATCTGGCGTTGCTGGCTTAGTGCCTGAGCCCTTCGAGAACATGGCCTGACTGATCAAAGACCAGATATCCACAGCCCCTTGCGTATAACTGATGACACCGCCATCAACGAGCCTGGCATCTGATCCACCGGGCTCAAGGGCCACAAAATTCGAACCCAGCAATCCTTCGCTTGTCACCTTGGCGGATGTGTCTTCGGCCAGCGCTATGTTTGGAAAAATAACCATTTCAATGCGGGCTTGGTAAGATTTGGGATTGAGGCTTTGGCCTGTAACAGTGCCCACCTTAATGCCAGCCACGCGCACATCGCTGCCCACGGCCACGCCGCTGGCATTGTCGAACTCAGCACTGACATGATAGCCGCGGTCAGCGCCCACACTCAAGCCTGCGGTTTTGTAAGCATAGGTGAAAAACGCAAGGGACAGCGCGATAATGACGGCGCCCACCAGAGTTTCAAATGATGATGATTTCATCGCTCCAACCTATTCAGGCTTCCAAGCCTGATAATCAGGTGCGGCGACGTGTGGACGCCCACCCGTGGCAATAGAGCCGGGCGGATGATAGGCAGCCGAGGTGCCCGTCAAATTCTCCTGATGCGGCAATTGCCATTCACGCGCCACGTAGTTTTCTTTGGAAGGCGGTGTGTCAGTGCGGTGGTGCATCCAGCCGTGCCAACCGGGTGGAATTTGACTTGCTTCAGAGTAGCCAGCGTAAATCACCCAGCGACGTTCAGGAATCGAATCTGGCAAAGCCGATTTGGCGCGATAATAGCTATTGCCCGTATCGTCTTTGCCGACAAATTCGCCCTTGCGCCACGTATAAAAACGCGTGGCCCAGGTTTCGCCATCCCACCAGGTAAAGAACTGTTTCAAGATTTTCATGTGAACCCTAAAGACTCTTGATTTCGGGCCGGAATATGACGGAACTCAAGTCGCTCGTCCAGCGCCAAAAACGCAACTTCCCATGTCTCATTGTTTCGGTTTCAGGATAATGACGGGCAAGCCGCCAATTTGCTTTTCGCCCAGCACTTCAACCGCGATTTCTGATTTCATTCCGGCAATAAAGGCGCTGGCCTCTGGCACGCTCACTTGAGCCCCCATGGGCATGGCGAACATGTTGAATTGCGAGCGCAGGGTTTCATGGGTCAGGCTAACGAGATAAACCCGTTCATCAGTTGCGCCCTTGGCAACAACATTGGATTCGAACGCCCGCAGCGTAATGCGCGCGGGTACATTATCTTGAATTGGCAAAATGGCCGTCAACTTTGCTTTCAAACCATCATGCGTGGCCGGCCGCGGTGCGAGTGTTTCCAACGGCGCTTTAGGGTCAAGATAAGCAATGCTATCACGCAGCGTCCATTGCGGCAAAACTTGGTAATGCAGCGGCAACAAGGCGGCATTTAGAGAATCAATTGATCCGATCCATTGCATCACAAAGACTTCTTTGGTCTTGCCTGCAATATCAATCCGCCGCGGCGGGAGTTTGGAAAATCCGGTATTGGCCCAATCTGCCAAAGCAAAGGTTTGAATTTTGTCTTGCGGCAGATAGAGCGCTTCATTGGCTAAATAGTTGGCATTGATGTGCAGACCGCCCATGGTCAAAAAAGCCGCAAACGTAACACCAATCAACCCAAGGGGTCTGATTTTCAAGTTTGAAAAAGTGGTAATCGCCACGCCAAAAAGGGTTGCGATGATCAAGGCCACAAGAACGCCACCCAACACATCACTCAACCAGTTCACGCCGAGATAGAGCCTTGTGAATGAGATCGCGATCACAATCAAAGAGGCCACTGCAACAACGATTGCTTGGGTCCAGCGCGCCATGCTGTGACTGCACAACACAGCCAGAACGCCGAACACAACGCCGGCCATCAAAGCATGGCCGCTTGGAAAGTAGAACGCCTCGGGATTGGTGAGATTTGTTGGCGCCGTAAACGTAAAAGATGTCGCGAGCAAAATGAGTTGCCCACACATTACTGCCACAAGCACAGCAATGGCCTGTCGCCAAGCTTTCTGAGCCGCAAGCCAGATGATCATCGCTGCTGCAGTCCCCCACATCACGACTTCATCGCCCATCATGGTGATGCGCTCCATCAGTTCATCGCCGGGCGGTGAGCGAAGTTCGCTGAACAGGTTGTTCAAGGTGAGATCAAGACTGCCCACTGCATGACGCAGCACAAGGCCCGAAACAATATCAGCCAAAGCCACCAGCGCGAGGATGAAGCAGATGATCAGCAAAACCAAAAGCATTGAACTTGGATTTTCAGGCGCAATGGCGCGACCGAAGCGCTGGACAAACCGGTTCTGGCTTTTTCTGGCCCGGTTGGCGATGCGCCCCTGAATCGCCTTGCGATAAGGGGTGATGCTGGCCGCGATCAGCCTGATCAACCAACCGGCAACAGCGAGGGTCACCAGAAGAACCAAAAGTACAAACAGCAAGCGGCCACTCAATTCACCAGCCAGGCTTAAAGCTTGGCCCAACGCCACGCCGGGCAGAACATGGGCAAAGGCCCAGACAATGCCGGAGGCAACATTAACGGTCAAAAAAAACGCCTGATTCATGCCAAACATACCGGCGATACCGGGCACAACGGCTTTTACGCCGGGCACAAAGCGGCCCAAAGCAATGCTCTTGCCGCCATTCTTTTTGAAGAATTCCTCGCCCTTGGCCATGAGGTGCGGATAGCGGCTCAAAGGCCAGATTGTTTTCAGGCGGTCACCATAAATGCGCCCCGCCCAATAGGAAACCTGATCGCCCAAAATACAGCCCAAAATGGTGGCGGCGATGACCGGCCAAAAATGCAATTTGCCTGCACCCACCAACGTGCCGGCACCAACCAGCACGGCAGTTGATGGAACAAACAAACCAATCACCAACAATGCTTCGCCAAAGGCGATCAGGAAAATGATGATCAGGGCCCAGTCGGGATGTTGTGCGAAATAATCGAGATAGGGCTGGATTTGATCCATACTGCTCTTCTGGTTAGTAGTTAGGTCTATTTAGGCGCTAATTCCGATAAGAAAATAGGCGCGCGCCTGAAATATTGTTAAGTTGCTGATAAATCAACTGCTGAGCGACAAAAATGGCAAACACATGACTATTGACCGCGTAATAATTCTTCTTGCATCTGGTTTTTTTGGGGGATTGGCTAACTCGATAGCGGGCGGTGCGTCGCTCGTGACCTTTCCCGCCCTGTTGGCATTGGGTTTGCCACCGATTATTGCCAATGCCTCAAACACCTTCGCACTTTTGCCCGCCAATCTTTTGGGGGCTTACGGTGATCGCCTGAAATTGCCGCTGCGTGATCGGTGGTTTTTTGGCGGGCTGGCTATCGCGCTGATAGGTGGAACCATTGGCGCCGTGCTGCTGCTGATTTCGAGCGACCGATTCTTTTCAATCATCGTGCCCGCCTTGATCGGTGGCGCAACATTGATTTTTGCTTTTGGAAAAAATATTCAACGCGGTCTGGCCCGGTGGATTGGTGGGTCTGATAATCCGCTGCTCCGCAACATCCTGTTGATACCGACATCAATTTACGGCGGCTATTTTGGGGCTGGTGTTGGCGTTATGTTTATGGCGCTGTTTGGGGCCACGAGTTCGCTTGACGTGCGGCAAGCCAACGCCAACAAAAATGTCTTGGGCTTTTTGACCAATGTTGCAGCTGCAATCATTTTTGTCTGGCAAGGTGTGATCAACTGGCCCGTGGTCTTGATGATGTTTCCGGCAACGGCCTGTGGCGGCATTGTTGGGGTGAAACTGATTAAGGTTTTACCCAGCGCCATGGTGCGCGCCGTGATCATTGCAATCGGGGTGGTTATGACGGTGATTTACGCCTATCGCTATTGGGCATAGGCCACGGCTATTTGGGCAGCAAGCTTTGCGTTGTGATTGACCAATGCGATATTGGCTTTCAGCG
>JAYVXY010000095.1:0-2053 GCA_043784785.1 Aestuariivirga sp.
CTGAAGGGCAGGTGATTCTCGAACACGCCAAACGGGTGTTGGCCGAATGTGACACCATGCAGCAAAACCTTGACGAAATGGGGCAGGGGCTTTCCGGAAAATTGCGAATCGGCGCTATTCCAACCGCATTGCCGGTTATCTCGCTGCTGAGCGCGCCGTTTTATGAGCGTTTTCCAAAAGTCACGATCACCGTGCTGTCTCTCAACAGCCATGAGATTGAGCATGGCATTTCCAATTTCGAAATTGATGCCGGGATAACCTATCTCGATAACGAGCCGCTGGCGCATGTGCGGGCCAAACCGCTTTATGTTGAGGACTATTTCTTTCTGACCAAGGCAACAAACACCTTCGCTGCGGCAGCCACCATGCGCTGGAGCGACGCGGCAGAGCTGCCGCTGTGCCTGTTAACTCCGGACATGCAAAATCGCCGTATCATTGATGGTGTGTTTCGCTCCATCGGGAAGATGCCCAAGCCGGCTATGGAGACCAATTCCATCTTCAACCTGTGCTCCCATGCCAGCGCCGGATTTTGGTCGGCCATTGTGCCGGGGCAATTGTTGAACTTTTTTGGCCTGCCGCAGGGCACGAAAGCTTTGCCGCTGGTCGAGCCGCAAGTTCAGCGCACGGTTGGTTTGATTGTGGCCGACCGCGAACCGCTTTCGCCGCTCGCACGCAGCCTTTTTGCCATGACGAAACCAATCGATTTGGCAAAAATCACCGCGCCGATCAGCGTAACAGCGCGCGGATGATAGATTTTGCCTATCAATTGGTCAGACCTTTTGATTTGCAAAATTAGCAATTTGGGGCATGTTCAGGCAGGAATTGCTCAATAATAAGAAGCATCTGAGGATTTATATGACGAAAGTATTAGGCGGAACGACACATGCGTCGTCGCAACCCTTCGACGAAGTGCAAGCGCTTGAGATCATCAGGTCTTTGCAGAATGAGCCCGGCGCGATGCTCCCTATTTTGCACGCGCTGCAAACAGCGTTTGGCTTCATTGACCCGCAGTGTAATCCGCTAATCGCTGAAGCGCTCAATGTCTCCAAGGCCGAAGTGCACGGCGTTATCACCTTTTACCATGATTTTCGCACCCGCCCCGCCGGTAAACACATTTTGAAAATTTGCCGCGCCGAAGCTTGCCAATCCATGGGTGTTGAAAGCCTCATTTCTGATTTTGAGGCAGTTCACGACATCAAAATGGGCGACACAACGCAGGACGGACGTTTGACCATCGAAAATGTCTATTGCCTCGGCAATTGCGCGCTTGGCCCGGCAGCATTGCTGGACGGCGAGCTGATCGCGCGTCTGGATGGTCACCGCCTTGAAATGATTATGTCTGCTGCCAAGGGCGCACTGCAATGATTAAAATTTATGTTCCCAGAGATGCTGCCGCGCTGTCCGTTGGCGCAAACCATGTTGCTTCTGCCATCCGCACTGAGGCGGCTGCGCGCAATATTGAGATCGAAATTGTCCGCAACGGCTCTCGCGGGCTGCTTTGGCTGGAGCCGCTGGTCGAGGTGGAAACCGCGTCGGGGCGCGTCGCTTACGGCCCGGTTGGTCTTGGCGACATTAAAGCGCTGTTCGCTGCGGAGTTCCTGCAAGGCGGGGCGCACCAGCTCAAGTTAGGGAACATTGAAGATCATCCGGCGTTCAAAGTTCAGAACCGTCTAACCTACGCACGGGTTGGCATAACCGACCCGCTCTCCTTGAGCGATTATCAGGCTCACGGCGGTTTTGTCGGGCTGCGCAATGCGCTGGCAATGACACCAGCCGCAGTGGTTGAGGAAGTGGCAGCCTCCGGCCTGCGCGGGCGTGGCGGTGCCGGGTTCCCGACCGGCATCAAGTGGCGGACCGTGTTGAATACGGCTTCGTCGCAAAAGTATGTTGTCTGCAATGCTGATGAAGGCGATAGCGGCACGTTCTCAGACCGGATGCTGATGGAAGGTGATCCGCTTTGCCTCGTGGAAGGCATGGCGATTGCCGGTGTGGCCGTGGGCGCAACCAAGGGTTATGTTTATCTGCGTTCGGAATATCCGCACGCCATTGCGGC
>JAYVXY010000096.1:0-20379 GCA_043784785.1 Aestuariivirga sp.
CAGGGCGAGGTTGTGTCCTCCAAATTCGCCAATCGTGGCACAGCGCTTATCAATCTTGAAACGTTAACCTCTGCTGTGTTGCTGCACACGCTGAAATCATCCGCCGAAAGCGATCAACGGCTGAACCCCGATCATCAAGCGGCCGTTGAACAAATTGCCCAACTTTCCTTCAAAGCCTATCATAAGCTTGCGCAAGATCCGGCCCTGATCACTTATTTCCAAATGGCTTCTCCGGTCGAAGAATTAGCGCTGCTCAAAATTGGCTCGCGCCCTTCGCGTCGGTTTGGGGCCAAGGGCCTTTCTGATTTGCGCGCCATTCCATGGGTGTTTGCCTGGAGCCAAAATCGCCATCTGCTCACTGGTTGGTATGGCCTGGGCTATGCCTTGGATGATTTTCTCACCGCACGAGGGCCCTCAGGCCTGAAACTGTTGCGCGAAATGTTCATTAAATCACCGGGTTTTCGCCTCGCGATTGATGAGGTTGAAAAATCACTGTTCCTGGCTGATATGACCGTTGCTGAAAAATATGCTGGCTTGGTTCCCAATCGCAATGATGCCGAGCGCCTCTTTGCCTTGATTAAACATGAACACAAGCGCACCTCGAAAGTGATCCTTGAACTCTCCGGTGCTAAGGAACTTTGCGAACGCTTCCACGGTTTCCGCAGAAGATTTGACCGCGAGCGCCCAATGGTCGATCAAGCCAATGAATGGCAGGTGCAGCTGTTGAAGGAAACCCGTGGTGAAAAAGCCACCGAGGCAATGAACATGTCTTTATTGATGACCATGAACTGTATTGCCGCGGGGTTGGGATGGACTGGTTAAGTCGGACAAGGTTTTTTCTGAGGCAGGGAACAAAACTCGATCTCTGACGTATTAAAATAGGAGGCAAGCGCGACGCATGATGTGTCGCGTGATTTGCTGGTTGCGCCCTGAGAGGACGCTTGGAGTAATGATCATGAAGCTATTTTTGAATCGCGCTGCTGGCGCGTGCGCAGGCTTGCTATTGTCTGTTGCAGCCGCTGATGCAGCAACCATGCTGACAGCAAAGAATGGAATGACGATTTACAGTTTTGACAAGGACGCCGGCGGCGTTTCTGCCTGCTATGATGCTTGTGCCGCAATGTGGCCAGCCTATGTTGGCAAGGCTGATGATCCATTGACCGAAGGCTGGACACTGGTGAAGCGCACCGACGGAGCCATGCAATGGGCCTATGATGGCAAACCGATGTATTTTTTCGCCAGCGATAAAAAAGCTGGCGACAAATTGGGCGACGGCATGGGCGGCAAGTGGCACGTTATTGTCGAGTGATCAGCAATTTCGCCTTCTTTCGCTGAGGAAGAAGGCGAAACTTACTCTGCTTTTTCACACACTACACTCAGCTTATTGCCATCAGGATCGCGCACATAGGCGGCGTAAAAATTAGCGCTATAGGGTCTTAAGCCCGGCGCACCTTCATCAATGCCACCATTGGCCAGCGCGGCTGCATAAAATTTGTCGACCAATTTGCGTGTGGCGGCAGAGAGGGCCAACATGGCTCCGTTACCCCAAGTTGCTGGAAGGGGCAGCAATGGCTTCACCACATAGAGGAAGCGTTCGCGGTCACCTTTGACCCGCACTTTTGGTCCATAGCCAAGCTCTCCATCATTCGCCACACTACAAACGATGTCCAAGGGTGCCAAAGCGGCATCGTAGAAATTGCGTGAACGGGCAAGGTCATTCGAGCCCACTGTAACGTAAAGCAACATCATATTTCTCCTTCAACCGGTCCCAAATGCCGCGCACCTCTTTTGGCCGCCAAATCGACTTGCCTCTGCCTCTCGCGGTTTGAGGCTTTCTGCACATCCGTCAGGACATCAGCACAGGCGGGGCAGGAAACACCTTCTTCATATTTGGCTGATCTGCGATCCATGGGTGAAACCGGTTTCAGACACCCATGGCAAATCGAATATTCCGACTGTACCAGGCCGTGCCCAACAGCAACCCGCTCATCAAACACAAAGCACGAGCCTTCCCACATTGATTTTTCTTGCGGCATTTTCTCAAGATATTTGAGAATGCCACCTTTCAGATGAAACACGTTCTTAAAACCTTCATGCATCATGAAGCTGGAAGCCTTTTCACAGCGAATGCCGCCCGTACAAAACATCGCGATCTTGGCATCGGGCTTGGCTTTGAGCTGCTCACGCACGAAAGCCGGAAACTCACCAAAACTCTCCGTATGCGGATCAATTGCGTTCTTGAATGTGCCCACGCTAAATTCATATGAGTTGCGCGTATCAATCAAGATGACATCAGGATCAGAAATCAGGGAGTTCCAATCTTCAGGTTCAACATATTGGCCAACTTTTGCCAAGGGATCGGCCGGAACGTCGCCAATGGTGACGATTTCTTTTTTCAGGCGCACTTTGGTGCGGCGAAAGGGCATGTCTTTGGCTGTTGCATATTTTGGTTCTAAATCATCCAGCCCAGTCAGTGCCGAAAGCTCGGTCATCACCGCATCAATGTTTTCGGGCGTACCGGCAATTGTTCCATTGATCCCCTCATGGGCCAGCAAAACCGAGCCCTTGATGCCGCGTGATACAAACAAGCTTAAAACTTGCGCCTGCAAATCTCTAAATTGCGGAAACGGAGCAAATTGATAAAAAGCGGCGACTTTGAAAGGAGAAGAGTTCATGGGGCTGTCATTATAACCTTAATTTCACGCGAACAAGTACTTTGCCTCTTGCCCGCCAATGCAATTTAGGGTGTAAATTGTGGTTGTTCTAATTCAGGGAGAGAAAAAATGAAGCTTACCAAACGCACATTGTTGGCTGCCGCAGCAATCTTTGCCATGGCCAGCGCCGCCACGGCTGCCGATAAAATTGGCAATTGCGAAGTGACTGGCACAAAAGGCTCGCTGGCTATCGCAAATCCGGCCAAAGCGGGCGTTTTCACGGTGGCTGTTTCTTTGCCAGCTCCAATCTGGTGGAACGGGGATACGCCGGAATCAATCAAGGACGGCATGGAGTATTGCATGGCCGCAGAAATTGCATGGCGCGCTGGTTATGATAAATTGGAAGTGATGAATGTGGAATGGGATCCACTGATTGCGGGTCAGACTTCGGGCTTTGATTTGGCCATGTCAGAGATTTCAATCACTGATGATCGCAAGAAAGTGCATGATTTCTCGGTGCCATATTTTAGCTCAGATATCGCCGTTCTAACGCGCGCCGATGCGCCGGTTAATGAAAAGTCGATCAAGAAAGCCAAGATCGGTGTGCAGCAGGCCACCACTGGGGCAACCTTTGCGGCTGATAAATTGGGCATAACCGATGTTCAGGTCTATCCTGATCAAGGCCCGATGTTTGCCGCTTTGCGCGCCGGCCAAATTGATGCAGCAATCACCGACACATCAATCACCTTGGCAGAAGAGCTTTCAACCAAGGGTGCCTCAAAAGTTGTGGGCCAATATAAAACCGGTGAATCCTATGGTGCGATTTATCCGAAGGGCAATGCCAACAACCCAGCCATTGATAAAATCATCTCTGCAATGTTGGCTGATGGAACTATCGGCAAATTGAGTGTGAAATATCTGGCATCAGCTTGGGGCAAAGATCCAGCTTCAATTCCTTATTTCACGCCATAATCTAGACGCGTGACCAAGACCAACACAAATAGCGGCGCATCTGCGAACGATGCGCCGACCTTACATCAGGACGCAACTTCGCTTTCTGTAGGGGCTCTGGCGTTTGCACTAATCTGTACGGCAGCATCGGTTTCTACGAGCCAACTGGTGAAAGGTGCACTTGAATCTTTAGACGCTATGACGCCAATTTGGTATGTCGTATTTGCATTTGTGGTCTTGAGTGTGGCCGCACTCTTCTGGCCAGCCTACCTTGCCTTCAGGTTTGACCGCGCCGCAAATTCGGCAATGGCGGCTGGTGATGTGGTGCAGGCGCGCATCGACATTGCAATAGCGCGCGAAAAATCATTCATCACCTTTGGCTGGGGCATATTCGCTTTAATAATTTTGGCCTTCATCTGTTTCGTGCTGATGAATGATGTAGCCGTGGGCAAAACATTTTTTCTTTTGCCGCTCATGCAAGCCAAATGGTGGCTGGTCACCACGAAATTTTTCTCAGTCAATCTGGTTGTTTGTTTGGTGACGGAAGTATTGGTCCTCGTCTGGGGGCTAATCGTTGCACTTGCCAGATTGCTGCCCGGCCCCGCTGGAAAACCAATCAGGGCATTGGCCATTTTCTATTGTGACGTGTTTCGCGGTCTTCCGGCTGTTGTAACGCTTTATCTCATCGGTTTCGGCATCCCCACATCAGGCTTGTCTGATATAATTGTGCCACATTTTGTTGGCTGGTTTGTTGATTTATCCACGCTTTCTCCAGCCGAATATAAAACCGCAATTCGCGTGCCCGTCATGTGGTGGTGTATCATCGCACTCACCCTCACTTATGGTGCCTATGTGGCTGAGGTCTATCGTTCTGGCATTGAAAGCATTCACCAAAGCCAGGTCATGGCGGCGCGCTCACTGGGCCTTTCATACATGCAAACCATGCGGCATGTCATTGTGCCGCAAGCCGTTCGCCGCATTGTGGCGCCACTTCTCAATGATTTTATTGGCCTGCAAAAAGACACAGCCTTGGTGCAAGTGGTCGGATTGATTGACAGCTTCAGCCAATCCAAAATTATCGCCGCCAATGCATTCAATCTTTCTGCGGTCACTGTTGTAGCCATTCTTTTTGTCATCTTCACCATCCCCCAGGCGCGCCTTGTTGATAAGATGGTCGAGCGAGACAATGCGCGCATAAGGGCAGGGGGCTAATACATGGCCTTTCTTGAAATTAAAAACGTGGAAAAGAAATTCGGCCCCGTTCCCGTTTTGCGTGGTCTGAATTTGAGCGTCAATGAACATCAAGTGGTTTGCCTCATCGGTCCTTCAGGCTGCGGCAAATCCACCTTGCTCCGCTGCATAAATGGTTTGGAGCAGATTCAGAGCGGCGAAATTCTGTTGGAGGAGGATCGTGTTTCTGGCCCCGGCGTTGATCTGAACAAGCTGCGCCAACAAGTCGGCATCGTGTTCCAAAGCTTCAACCTGTTTCCGCATATGTCAGTTCTCGAAAATGTAACGCTGGCCCCAACGAAAGTTCTGAAGGTTGACCGAGCCGAGGCGGTGGCCAAGGCCATGGTGTTGCTCAAGCGCATCGGTCTTGAAGCCAAGGCCGCAGATTATCCCGATCGTCTGTCCGGCGGCCAGCAGCAACGCGTCGCAATTGTCCGCGCCCTGGCCATGGAGCCCAAGCTCATGTTGCTGGATGAGATTACATCAGCGCTTGATCCCGAACTGGTTTCCGAAGTTCTCAATATTGTGCGTGATCTGGCAGAGCAGGGCATGACCATGCTGCTCGCCACCCATGAAATGGGTTTTGCCAAGGAAGTGGCTTCAAAAGTCTGTTTTCTCTATGAAGGTGTGGTGCATGAAGAAGGTCCGCCTGACCAAATTTTTGGAAACCCAAAGCAGGAACGTACCCGCAGTTTCCTGAAACGCATCATCGAGGCGGGAAGACTTTAAGATCGGTAGATCAGTCGGGAACTAATTTGGAGTTCATCCGTTCATCTGGCGTTCAGCTACAAGGCAAAATGAGGCGGGGGAACTCACAGTTCTGCCGCACTCCCTTTGCATAAGCATGCCACTCCAGCTAGTTTTCGGCTGTTGAATCGGAGAATCGACATGAAATTCAATTTGGGCGCAGCAAGCTTTTTGGCTTTGGCGTTATTTACATTGCCTGCATCGGCGCAAGATGCCCAGCCCGCAGTCAAGCAACCTGTAGCAGCGGCACCAGCGGCTCAGGCTCCTGCGAAAGTAATTCCACCGGAAGTTTTGGCACTACTGGGCGACACACGTCCGGCCAAAGACATATCTGAGGATGAGTTGCGCCAACGTGCTCACATGGCGCGCCGCTTTGCCCAAGACGCTCAACTTCCGCCAGAAGATCGTCAGAAATTGGCGGCTATGGCCGCGGCCGCAATGGCTGAACTCCAAGCCCGCAAACAAGCCCAACAACCCGCGCCAGCGCCAAAGCCCGTAGCTCAAGCTCCGGCACCAGCAGCCCCAAAGGTCGAACAACCAGCGGCGGCTGCACCTGCCGCGGCCGCAAAAGTCGAGGCCGCTCCTGTTCCGGCTGTTCAACCCATCCCGGCCGAGGTTGAAGCATTGCTTGGCGATGACCGAGCCCCAGCCGATCTCTCGCAAGGCGATTTGGTCAACCGCGCAAAAATGGCTCGTCATTTTGCCCAAGATGGCAATCTTCCGCCCAATATGCGTCAAAAGCTGCAAAGCATCGGTGCCGCGGCAATTGCTGAGCTGGAAACGCGCAAGCAAGCCCAACAACCTGCGGCAGCCGCGCCAGTCAAACCAGCCGCCCAAGCTCAGGTTCCTGCAGCACCGGCTCCTGCTCCTGCTAAGCCTGCAGCTGCTGCGGCAAACCCACCACCTGCAGTTCAGCCCGCAGTCATGCCTCCCGAACTTGAAGCATTACTGGGTGACACGCGACCCTTGGCCAAACTCACGCTTGATGAGTTGAAGCTTCATGCCAAAACCGCGCGTCATTTTGCGAGGGACCAACAACTGCCTGCCGATATTCGTGCGCAACTAACCACAATTGATCAGCAAGCGCGCGCCGAATTGTTGAGCCGCGACCAACTACAGGCCACGCCACAGCAGGTGCCCGCGTCACAACCTGCGGCTCCAGTCGTTGCAGACAAAGTGCCCTTATCGCCACCTGCATCAACGCTGCCTGGTGCCAAGCCAACTGATCAACCCGTACCTTCGGCTGCTGCTGTGCAGGCTTTGGATAGCAATGCAGGCGACCCTGCAGCTGAGAAACAAGCCCAAGCCTATCTGCAAGATCATGCCGACATTGCTAAATTGAGCGATGATGATTTGCGCAAACGCCTTGATGGTGTGCGTGATTTGATGGCCGCCAACGAATTATCGCGTGAAACTGAACGCGCTGTGCGCAATAAGCTTAAAGCTGAGCGTGACGTGCTGCGTGAGCGTTTTGCCAAAGCTGAAGCTGCCAAACAACTGAAAGATGCGCAAGCCAATGCAAACACGCCGCCCCCACAGGTTTCCGTGCCTGCTGGCGCGCAAGCTGGAAAGCCTATTCCACCTCCGCCACCACCCCCACCATCTAATATGCCACCTGTGAAAGGCCAGGCCCCAGCGCCTGCCGGCAATCCTGGGGTTATCACCAGCGTAACACCACCCCAGATGGTTTTGCGTGATCGCAGGCCCGCTGAAAATCTTAACCTGAGCGAGTTGCAAATCCGCATTGAAATTTTCGCCAATGCGCAAGGTGATCAGCAATATGATCCCGGCTATCGCAGATATTGGCGCGACTCGATGTTGCGGGATCGCGAAATTCTGCGTCGTCGGATGATTATGGAACGTCATCGCCGCGAACAAGAATTGGCGATGCAGGCGGCCAATGACTCGATTGATGTGAACATTGATGAATATAGCGATAGCAATCGCCGCCCACCGCGCGATGTGTTTGCCGCTGAGGTTGATGACCGCGAAATGCAAGACGTATTGCAGGCTCCGCCACGCAGGCGCTTTCAGCAACAATACTCGGTGCGCGACATTGCCGACCAACCCGAATTGCGCAGTGCTGTATCTCGGATTGAAATTGATACGATCCACTTTGGCTTTAGAGAGGGCTTCTTGCGTGATGAGCAGATCAGCAAACTTGACGCTATCGCCGCCATCATTGAAAGAATCGTGAAGAAATACCCAAATGAGGTATTTCTCATCGAAGGCCATACCGATGCTGTGGGCTCGCCTGCGGCCAATCTGAAGCTGTCAAAACTTCGGGCTGAATCAGTCAAGAAAGCCCTTACGTCCTACTATGTCATCCCGGCGCGCAATCTGCGCACGGTTGGTTTGGGTGAACGCTTCTTGAAAATCCCAACCTCTGATCCAGAACCAGAGAACCGCCGCGTGTCGATTGCCCGCATCACGCCATTGCTCGGTTCCAATTACTAAAGCCAAACTGGCTTCGAACTTAAAAGCGCACACTTTCCAAAAGGAAGTGTGCGTTTTCATGTAGCCATGTGGGCTGCGCTAAAGTCTTGCAACTTTATCGCAACATGGACTATGAGGCGGTTCATAAATATCAAACGAGGACAACATGGCCATTGAACGTACTTTCTCTATCATCAAGCCCGATGCAACCAAGCGCAATCTGACTGGCGCAATCAACGCCAAGATTGAAGCCGCTGGACTTCGCATCATTGCGCAAAAGCGCGTGAAGTGGAAACTTGCTGATGCCAAGAAGTTTTATGCCGTTCACGCCAAGCGCCCCTTCTTCAAGGATTTGGTGAAGTTCATGGCTTCGGGACCAGTTGTGGTTCAGGTTTTGGAAGGTAACAACGCTGTTGCCAAATATCGCGAGATCATGGGCGCAACCAACCCGAAAGATGCCGAGAAGGGCACCATTCGCGCAGAATACGCTGAATCAATTGATGCCAATTCGGTTCACGGTTCCGACAGCGCTGAAAACGCCAAGAAGGAAATCAAGCAGAACTTCAAAGCCAAAGAGATTGTTGGCTAATTTTCACTAAGAAGGAATATCACTATGTGGGTCGCACTTTACGTTGCAGCAATCGTACTTTTGAACTGGCTGTTCACACCGTCGATGTCGATTGAAGGTGTTACACAATGGACAACCCCTATTGGCATTCTTTATATTTCCAACATCGTTGTGGGCTTCGTTTTCGTGCTGCGGGATTATGCGCAGCGCGAAATCGGCCACAAGGTCTTAATCGCCACAGCGCTGGCGGGCATTCTCACCTATTTCGTGGTGAAATGGACCAATGATCCAACCATCGCTTTTGCTCTCGCATTCGCCAGCATCACGGCCTTTGCAGTTTCGGAAATGACTGATTGGGCGGTTTACTCGTTCACCAAATGGCCATTGCAACAACGCATATTGTGGTCAAGCTTGGCCTCAGTGCCACTCGACACGGTGATCTTCCAGAACCTCGCTGGCTATTATACACCAGCCGCCTTCATCACCGAACTGGCCAGCAAGGCAATTGGCGTTGGCATCGTTTGGTATCTGTTGAAGCTGCGCGTCGGCAACGCGCCTGTGGCCTTGCCGGGGCACTAGACTCTTTTTCATTATAACAAGCATGGGGGCATTTTATAATGGGTAAAGGTCGTCTTGAAGCATTTAGTGATGGCGTGATCGCCGTCATCATCACCATCATGGTCTTGGAAATGAAGGCCCCGCATGGGGTTGAGCTTTCCGATCTGATGTCGTTGCTGCCGACATTTTTGACTTATGTTTTAAGCTTCGTGTTCGTTGGTATTTATTGGGTAAACCACCACCATTTCTTTCAGGTGATCAAGCGGGTTTCTGGCACCATGTTGTGGGTCAACAATCATTTGTTGTTTTGGCTCTCCCTCATACCCTTCACCACGGCATGGATGGGCGACAATCATTTTGCCACTTGGCCTGTGGCAGTGTACGGCATCAATCTGCTGGCCTGCGCCGTTGCTTATACAATCATGACCATTGTCGCGGTCCGCGAACACGGGCCGGATTCTGAGATTGCCCAGGCCGTAGGGCGCGACAAGAAGGGCAAGATTTCACTTTTGCTTTACATTGTATCAGTGCCAATGGCGCTCTTTGCGCCGATGATCTCATGCGCGCTTTTTGTCGCCGTATCCTTGATCTGGCTGGTGCCCGATAGGCGCATTGAATCCGTCATCAAATAAAAACTATTTCCTTTTGCATTTTATTTACATTTCGGGAGTAGGGTTACAATCATAGTCTGCGATTATTCGGAGAAGTTTATGACTGATAATATCGGCATAACCGCCCCGGGCCCCGCCTGACCTTCTTGTTTCCTCTAGCGGCGCCCCGGTTGGCGGGATTGGAGGAGCTATGTCTACTTACAAAAACTTTCTTGTTCTTGGTACCTGCATTCTTGGTGCTTGCTTGGCGCTTAGCAACACGGCACAGGCCCAATCGACATGTTCGGACCGTGACTCGATTGTAAAAGTCCTCGACCAAAACTACAAGGAAACCCTGCCGAATTATGGGGTAGCTGGTCACGTGATGCTCCTCGAAGTCTACGTTTCTAAAGTCGGAACATTCACAATCCTTGCCTCAAGGCCAGATGGCATCAGTTGCATCATCGCGGCTGGCGATAATTGGGAGACGGAGTCGAAGCCGAAGGGCCTGACGGGTTTTTAGAGCACATCCCGCCAAAGTTGAAGGCTTTGGCGATAGGGATTTGCTCCAGCGTTAGGGTTTCTCAATTTCCATGAGGTGAACGCGCTCGTGATTGGAAATGTAAATCGCGCAGGCAACCAGAATGCCAACCCCCACAAATGTCCAGAAATCTGGAAAATCGCCAAAGAAATACCACCCACCCAGCGTGGCATTGATCATCTCTGTATAACCAAATGGGGCGAGCAGTGAAACTTCGGCATATTGGCACGCCTTGATGGTGAGATAATTGCCTATTGTTCCGATGCAGGCGAGCAAAATGAACATCAAAAGATGATGCAGGTCTGGTGTCTGCCAAACGAAAATAACCGCAACGCTGGCAAAAAGACTGCCGAACAATCCTGTATAAAACGTATTGGCTAATGGGCTTCCTCCAGCCGCCAATTTGCGCGAAAGCAGCAGCGAAACTCCAGATCCAACGCCTGCCCCAAAAGCCAAAAACATGCCGGGGTTGAGCGCCTGGAAGCCAGGCCGGATGATGATCAACACGCCGATAAACCCAACCAACACCGCCATCCAGCGCCGCACGCCAACATGCTCACCGAGGAAGAATGGTGCCATCATGGTAATCACCAAAGGCTGCACGAAATAGATTGAAAGCGTTTCCGCCACACCCTGAAACCGCAGCGCTCCAAAAAACATCATGGTCGAGCCAACAATGAATGCACCACGAAGTGCATTCAATTTGGGTTCACGCGGACGCAAGGCCACAAGCCCTTCTTGGGAAATCAATATGGGTGCCGTGATCAACATGCCAAAAAACAAGCGCGCCCAAACAATCTCAATCACCGAAACGCCTTGGTTGCCCAACATCTTGGCCACCACATCGAGAAATGGAAACACCAACATTGCCGCAATCATGATAGCGATGCCGAGCAATGATTTATTTTGGATATGCGCCATTAAGACTTCAACCGTTCATTGCCCGCATCCCATGCGCTTTCGGCGATGATACGAGCGCTGCGTTTTTCGCCCAGCACCAGCACGTCAAATTCAGTGCCAATCGCCGTCAGCTTCGGATCGACATAAGCAAATGCCAATGACTGTTTGATGGCATGGCCATAGGCACCTGATGTTGTCAGCCCAACAATCTTGCCATTATGATAAACTGGCTCATTGCCCATGCAGTCCGAATCCGTGTTGTCAACGCTCATATAGACCAGCGTCATGCGGCCCCCGCGCTGCTTCATGACCAAACTTGCTGCCTTACCGATAAAGTCTTCTTTTTCCAAGCGGATGAAACGGCCCATTGAGGCCTCAAACATATCAATTTCGGTCGTCAGTTCTGATCCCCAACCGCGATAGGATTTTTCCATGCGCAATGAGTTCATCGCATAAGTGCCGAACAGTTGAATGCCATGTGGTGCCCCCGCTTTCATGAGGGCTTCATAGACGGTTTTCATTTGCGCCATGGGTACATGTAATTCCCAGCCCAATTCGCCAACATAATTCACGCGCAACAATCGCACGCCAGTAACACCAGCAACCGTTGCAGTCTTGCCCGTGAGCCAGCGGAAGGCAGCGTTGGATAAATCTTCACCCGTACATTGGGACAAAACATCACGGGCGCATGGGCCCACCAGCACCAGCACGCCATAATCATCGGTGATATCGGTAATCGTCACTTGCTCATCATCACGCTTGCGCCAATTGAGCTGATCCAAATCATGCAGCTCTGCCACAGCAGCCGAAAGCACATAGAAATGATCAGCCCCCAAACGCGTCACCGTTATTTCGCTTTCGATAAACCCATTGGCATTCAGCAAATGCCCCAGCATGATGCCACCATCTTTGGCCGGAATTCTATTGGCGCAAATGCGTTCCAAAAATGAATACGCATCACGGCCTTTCACGTCATATTTCGAGAAGGTTGAAAGATCCATCAAACCCACACGCTCGCGCACCGCCAAGGCCTCGTCGCGCACGGCGTTCCATTGATTTGAACGGCGATAAGAGAATTCTTCACCCTTGCCGGATTTATCAAACCAGCGTGCCCGCTCCCAACCAAAGATTTGCGCAAACTGCGCGCCCTCAGTCTTCAGAGTATCATACAAAGCAGATTTACGAAGCCCGCGGCCCACGTCATGTTGCTCGCCCGGTTTGTAGCAATAATACATGTGGTGATAATCAGCGATCGAGACTTCCGTGGTGTAGTCTTTTGTCGCCCAAGAGCCAAAGCGCCGTGGATCAAACTCGCGCATGTTGATGTCAGCTTGGCCATGCACCATCCATTGCGCCAGATATTTGCCAGCCCCGCCGCCTTGGCAAATGCCAATCGAAGCGCCACAATGCATCCAGTAATTTTTCGGGCCATGCGCCGGGCCGGAAAGATAGACTCCGTCCGGTGTGTGCGTAATGGCCCCCGAAACGATCGACTTAACACCCGTCTGTCCAAACAGGGGCAAGCGCTCGGTGGCTTTTTCCAGCCATGGCATAATGCGATCGAGCTCTGGTGCTTCCAATTCACTTTCATAATCCCAGCGCGGTTGATTGCCATCCCAGCACACATGGGCCGTGGCGGTTTCATAAGGCCCAACCAGAATGCCATTGGTCTCTTCGCGCAGATAAGCGTGGGAATAGGGGTCGCGCACCACCGGCAACTCCATCTTCAAATCAATCAACTCTTTCAGAGGCTCGGTGATCACATAATGGTGCAGCATATTGGCAATGGGCACATTATGCCCGGTCCAACTGCCAACCACATCGCAATAGGAACCCGCTGCATTCACCACATGTTCGCAATCAATATCGCCATTCTCGGTAAACACCCGCCATTCGCCATTGGGCAGCAACTTGATGTCCATTACGCGGGTGCGGCGATAAATTTCAGCCCCCAATTGTCGGGCGCCAGCTGCCATCGCATTGGTAATGTCAGCCGGCGCTACATGGCCATCATCCACCGTGCGGAAGGCCGCTTTGATTCCGAATGTTTCGAGATGGGGATGGTATTGCTTGATCTCCGTTGGCCCGATGATCTCAGCTTCATAACCAGCCAGCCGCGAAATGCCATAAACATATTTCAACCAGTTTACTTCTTCATCAGTGGTGGCCAAGCGCAAGCCACCGCAGCCATGCCATGACACAGCTTGGCCTGTGAGTTTTTCCAATTGCGGATAAAGTTGGGTGCCATAAACATGCACCTTGGTCATGTTTAACGAGCCATTGAAATGCGGACATTGCCCCGCCGCATGCCAGGTGGAACCGGAAGTCAGTTCACCTTTTTCAACAAGAGCAATATCAGTCCAGCCTTCAAGGGCAAGGTGATAAAGCAACCCAACGCCCATAACACCACCGCCAACAATCACAACTTTTGCATGAGATTTCATAAACCGCTCCGAGAGAATATCAGGTGAGCTTTGTTCACCTGTTCGCAGGCGGTTTCAAGGAAAAATCATAGGGCCAGTGGTGAGTAGATTGATCAGGTTGTCTCGAGTGGGAGTTCACATACAAACTGGATGAATTTGCCGGACGGCGAAACAGGTAAAGTTTCCATGGCTCGATAACTCACCTGCATATCAGGGTCAGTGCTATGACGAATTATTGCATTTAATTCGTCATAATTTGGTTGAACGAAGCTGCCGTCAGGAATGATGCGGACTTCAATGTGAAGCGGTTTAATCTGAGCAAACTGCCAATTTTGCGCGGCGACAATCTTCATCATTTTTGACGGTAAGGAAAACGCCATCTTGCGATTCCCTGGCAATCGAAACATATGCAAAGTCCGGCCAGCAATTTTCTCGATCACAGGCAATGTACGCCCACAGTTACAATTCGCTCCCATAACGAGTTGGTCACCAATTTCATAGCGAATGAAGGGCTGTGCCGTGTTGAAGAAAGACGTGATGACAGCGCGGCCGCACTCACCCACTGGGCTTGGATTTCCAAAATCGTCCAAAACTTCAAGCAAGACCAGTTCTGAATTTACGTGGTAGTGCTGGCCTGTGGGGCATTGGTGGCCGATGTTGTAAACCTCCTTGGATGCATAGAGGGATATGATTTCAGCGTCATATACGCGCCTGCAATCTTCTCGCATTGTTTCATCGGGCGCGGAACCTAAAGTAAAAATCCCTGCTAGCTTCCTTTGTAGTCCAAGCTTTTCGGCAGCCAATGCCACTGACTGCATACGATTTGGAAATACACCAGCCAAGTAGTCGATTGCCATGCGGTTTACAAATTCCGCAACTTGTTCAGGAAGGGTGAAGCGGTTGATTTGAAAGCTCTTCACGTCCGCATTGGCAACATCCCAGGCGGGTGCGCACGATCCTCTCGTTGCTCCTTCAGGCCAACTCGCAACGTCAGGCTCATTGCCATCGTTGATGCAAAAATTCTTCCTATAATCCACGTCAAACCATGCCCAGGCACGATACAGCGCAGCACTAGAAACAAGTGGCATTAGGGAGTTGTGAGTCGATGTTACTGGCCTTCCGGTTGTTCCCGAACCCATATGATCACCCATAAATCCGTGCCCCTGAGGTAGTTTTGGAGCAAGCATATCCTCGCGATGATTGTGTAAATCATCGCGCTTCAAGATTGGAATTTCATGCCAGCGATCCCAATTCACTTGGCCATCTGCGGTCAAAATATGCGCCAATCGTTCCTTATAAAAAGGAACGGTATCGCGCGAGAATTTGAGAAGCTGCGCGAGTTGTTGCTCTTGAAACGCATGCATCTGTTCGGGCGACCAATATTGACTTTCCATAAGCATCTCATAAATGCGCTGCTGGAATTCGGGGTCGTAACTCATGGGTTGATACTGTCTCGATTGGGTTCTGGTGGCAATTCGCAGACATATTCAATAAACTTGCCAGAAGGCGTGAGTGGTAGAGTTTCAATCGCTTTATAGCTCACTGTAATGTTTGGTTCAGTATGAGCCCTCAGCACCTCGGTAAACTTGGTGAAAATGGGAGGGGTGCTGCTCCCATCTGGAATGTACCGTACTTCAAGGTGCATCGGCTCAATCTGCGCAATCTGCCAGTTCTTTGCAGCCAGAACTTTCATAAAATCGGCCAAAATGAATAGTGCAATTTTGCGGTTGTTGGGAAATCGGAAAAGATGGTTGGTGCGTCCTGCCACTTGTTCAATCACAGGCAAGGTACGACCACAACTGCAAGCCTCACCCATAATTATCTGGTCACCAATATCATAACGAATTAAGGGTTGGGAGGTATTGAAGAATGACGTCAGAACAGCTCTTCCGCGTACACCTGCAGGGCAGGGATTTCCTTCATCGTCGAGAACTTCAATTAACATTAGTTCAGAGTTAACATGTAAGTTTTGACTTGAGGGGCATTGATGCGCAACATTGTAGAGCTCCTTTGACGCATAGACCGAGATCATCTCTGCTCCAAACACCCGCCTGCAATCTTCTCTCTCATTTTCAGTTGTTGCCGTGCCAAATGTGGGAATAGCGGACAGTTTGGTTTTTAGCCCCATTCGTTCTGTTGCCAATGCGACAGACTGCATGGCTTTCGGCCGCCCGGTAAAATAGTCGACCTCATTGCGGTTCAGGAATTCCGCCAGCTGTTCGGGGGAGGCATAAAGATTGATATGGAGCAGCTTGCCTTTGCTGGTTTCAGGATTCCAGCGAGGCCCCCACGTGCCACCTTCCAATCCTTGGGGCCAGCTTCCCGATTTCATATCATCCCAAAGAAAACTACAAAACGTTTTTCCATAATCGAAATTGAACCATTCGAAATTCCGAAACAGTGCGGCACCTGAAACCAACGGCATCAAAGAATTGTGCCGTGTGGTGATTGGTCTGCCCAAGGTGCCTGATCCCGTATGGTCGGCGATATGGCCATGTCCTGCCGGAATGGTTGTGGGCAACATGGCCTCGCGATGATTGTATAAATCATCACGAGTTAGAATTGGAATGTCGTGCCACCTGTCCCAATTCACCCGACCTTGCGCGGTCAGAGCATTTGCCAAACGATCACGATAGAATGGAACGCTGTCGCGCGAAAATGCGAGCAACTGTGATAGCTGCTGATCCTGAAACGAGCGCATCTGCGCTGGCAACCAATATTGGCTTTCTTGCAACATCTCGAAAATGCGCTGTTGGAACTCTGGATCATAACTCATGTTTTGAGATTAGCCCGGCTCCTCGTCAATGATCAATCTACAACTTTAGGAAGAAACAGGGTGGAGAGACAAATGTACAACAAGTTAACAATGTGTTTATTTTTTGTTGCCTTTGCGGCGGCTCAATTCTATGAAGGTCTTTGAAATGTGGGTGTAGGCAAGGGTATGACATACAATAAGATATTTATTACGGTAACATTCGCCGCAAGTTTGATGTCTTCTGCATCTTGGGCCGCAGATGTCGTCAAGGGTGATTTGCCTGCGGTTTCGGGGCCGAATGGCAAGGTTGAGCTGAGCGGCGGTGTGGCTGGCATTGATGGCTTTGACACTACCGCAGTGTTCCAAGGCGGGGCCAGCATTTCGCTTCCATTGGGCGAGCGGTTCGGTTTGCAGTTTGATGCTGCAGATGTAAACAAGTTCAACGACAATATGATCGGTGGAAATTTGCATCTCTTCACGCGAAACCCTGATAGTTATTTGTTTGGAGCCGTCGGCGGCTTTGCTCATGCGAACAATGCCAACATCAGCTATATTGGACCGGAAGCGGAGCTTTACCTCAACAATATTTCAATCGAAGCGTTGGGCGGATATATGCATTTAGATGTGGCGGGTGTTCAATCCGATAAATTATTTGCAATCGGTGATGTTGCACTTTATGCAACCGACGACTTGCGGTTCGCGGTGGGTGCCAGCACAATTGCGGATTTCAAATCCGCCCATGTTGGCGCGGAGTGGCAATTGCAGGACATGCCGATCAGCTTGACCGCGAATGCGCGAATTGGCGACGATAACTTCAAGGAAGCAACAGTTGGCCTGAAATTCTATTTCGGCGGCGAAAACAAGAGCCTGATCCGCCGTCACCGCGAAGATGATCCGCGCAACCGCACGTTGGATATATTCAACGCTGCAGGCAGTGCCTTCAAGCCACCACAGGCTGGAGCACCAATCGCTAGTCCTTGCCCTCCAGGAGAAGTTCTCCAAGGAGAGATCTGTGTATTGCCATAACAAGTAATAGATTGAATTTAGCGACGCGGAAGTTGATATAGTATCAACGCCGTAGCTACCGCCACGTTCAAACTCTCAACCCCTTCCTTCATCGGAATTTTCACCAAATTGGTGCAAGTGCCTGTTAAATCTGGGGTAAGGCCACGCGATTCATTGCCCATCAAGAGCAATGTGGGTGATTTGTACACGCGGCGGAAATCATGTTTGGCGGTTGCTGCCGTGCCCACGACTTCACCATCCCACGCCCTGGCCAAATCCATCAAGCCATCCTGCTTCATGCGCACCAGCGTGACCCCGAAGATTGAACCTGTGGAAGCACGCACGCATTCAGGTGAGTAGGGGTCGCAACTATCGCCTACGAGGATTACGCCCGATACATCCACAGCATCCGCCGTGCGTAAAATTGTGCCGAGATTGCCGGGGTCACGAATTTCTTCAAGCGCCAGCCAAACACCTTCCTTGGTGGGGTGGGGTTGATAACGCTGTTTGAACACGGCCAAAACATCATGCGGGTTATTCTGGCCAGAAAGTTCGGCCATCACCTTGTCGGTCACGATGGTGACCTTCACCTCATCAAAAATGGCCTGAGGCTTGGTTGCCACCAAATATTCTGGCACCCAACCCATCGCCTCAGCGCGGTCGAGCATTGCCAAGCCTTCAGCCACAAAAAGCCCCGCCTCGCGCCGGTCTTTTTTGTGCTCAAGCGAGCGGATGAGTTTAATGGTCGGGTTTTGCAAAGATGAAATGGGAAGCATGCCTTCACCTAGCGCCCTTCACTTGGGCAAACAAGTGGAAGCCTTTTCATTCGTAAAATTTCATGCAACCATACAAAATTGAATTTGTGGGGAAGATGTTATGACAACTGCTTCTGATCGCGTCACAGCTTGGCTGGCTGAATTTGAATCCGCCCTAAAATCTGAAAATACCGCGGCGGTAACAGCATTGTTTGATGATGATTGTTATTGGCGCGATCTGGTTTCTTTCACATGGAACATCAAAACCATGGAAGGCAAATCCGCCATCGCTGAAATGCTGAAGGCTACACTCTCTCAACTAAAACCATCGCATTGGAAACTGGCAGAAGATGCCACAGGCGATGAGGCCATGACAGAAGCATGGATTACTTTTGAAACATCGGTTGCGCGGGGCAAAGGTCATTTACGTTTGAAGAATGGCAAATGCTGGACCTTGCTGACCACCATGGTGGAACTCAAGGGACATGAAGAAAAGAAAGGCACCAAACGCATTATGGGTGCGGAACATGGAGCCTTTAAAAACCGTAAGAACTGGGCTGAGTTGCGCGCGCAAGAGGAAGCAGAGCTGGGTTATAAGAAGCAACCCTATTGCGTTATTATTGGTGGCGGGCAGGGTGGCATCGGTCTTGGTGCGCGAATGCGGCGGTTGGGCATTCCCACCATTATCGTTGAAAAGAACAAGCGCGCCGGAGACTCTTGGCGCAAACGCTATAAATCTCTCTGCCTGCATGATCCGGTTTGGTATGATCACATGCCTTACCTGCCATTCCCGGATGATTGGCCTGTGTTTTCACCAAAAGACAAGATTGGCGATTGGTTGGAAATGTACACCAAAGTGATGGAGCTTAATTATTGGCATTCTACCACATGCAAATCTGCCAAATTTGACGAGAAGAAAAAACATTGGGTTGTAAAGCTTGTTCGCGCTGGCAAACCCGTAACATTGAAGCCGCAACAACTGGTTTTGGCCACTGGCCTTTCGGGCTTGCCGAACGTTCCCAAATTTTCTGGTGCCGCTAAGTTCAAAGGTGAACAGCACCACTCCAGCCAACATGCAGGCCCAGATAAATATAAGGGCAAAAAATGTGTGGTCATTGGGTCAAACAATTCCGCCCATGATATTTGCGCTGCTCTGTGGGAAGTTGGCGCTGATGTCACAATGGTGCAACGTTCTTCCACACATGTCACCAGATCCGACACATTGATGGAACTTGATCTTGGCCCGGTCTACTCTGAGGCTGCAATCGCCAAAGGTATCGACCACCATAAGGGTGACCTCATACTTGCCTCCATGCCCTATAAATTGGCTCCCCTCAGGGCGATCGAGGTATCGAAAGAAATCATGCGGCGCGATGCCGACCTATACCAACGCTTAGAGAAAGTCGGCTTTATGCATGATTGGGGTGATGATGGATCGGGCCTTGGTACAAAATATCTCCGCCGCGGTTCCGGCTATTATATCGATGTGGGGGCTTGCGAATTGATCTGTGATGGGAAGATCAAACTCAAATCTCGTGTCGATGTGACAGCGATTAAGCCAAAATCGGTGGTCTTAAGCGATGGGACTGAACTGCCTGCCGATCTGATTGTTTATGCCACCGGTTATGGCTCAATGAATGGCTGGGCCGCTCAACTTATTTCCAAAGACGTGGCAGATAAAGTGGGCAAATGCTGGGGGCTTGGCTCAAACACGACAAAGGATCCTGGACCGTGGGAAGGTGAGTTGCGCAACATGTGGAAACCAACGCAGCAAGAAAATCTGTGGTTCCACGGCGGCAATCTTCATCAAAGCAGGCATTATTCTCAATTCCTGTCTTTGCAATTGAAAGCAAGAATGGAGGGGATCAAAACGCCAGTTTACGGCATGGGCAAGGTTTATCACCTCGGGTAGTTGAAAACTTGCCCACCAAGTGGCCGAAATTTCCGCCCTTCTTTGCAAGGCCTTTGGCTTTGGCCAATTTTCGATTATCATCTGAAACATGAACATTCATAAGAACATCAAAACCGGAATTTCTGTCTGTCCGCATGATTGCCCCTCGGCTTGCGCGCTTGAGGTGGAACTGTTGGATGATAACACAATTGGCCGTGTTCGAGGTGCCAAGGACAATTCCTACACACTCGGCGTTATCTGCGAAAAAGTGGCGCGCTATGCCGAGCGCATTCATCATCCGGACCGCCTGCTGCACCCGATGAAGCGCAACGGCCCCAAGGGTAGTGGGCAGTTTGAACGGATCAGTTGGGATGA
>JAYVXY010000097.1:0-6811 GCA_043784785.1 Aestuariivirga sp.
CATCTCGAAAGACGCAGCTTTGTCGCCAACACGATTGCGGATATTGCAAAAGTATTTCCAGACTTTCAGCTCATCGCGTCCATGGGCTGCGGCTCTGTGATCAACCTTCCGGTGATTATCAAGAACGAGTTGGTCGCTACTATCAATCTGCTGCACCAGGAAAATTACTACACTCCTGAGCGCGTTGCCGTAGCCGAGTTAAATCTTGCATTGCCTGCATTGTTATGTTGCAGTCTGGCGAAGCAGTTGGAAGCTGCGTCTAACCAAGATTGAGCAAGGACGGGACTTAAATAGCAATGAGAGTGGGTCAGGCGACAATAAGGCTGCGCAAAATTGCACATCGTGCCTTGGCCTTGTTCACTTCGCTTGCGCTTACGTTTCTTGGCCTGACTTTCGTGACATTTCTGATTGGTCGACTAACACATATTGATCCGGTTCTGGCCATTGTTGGTGATAAGGCAAGTCAAGCTGTCTATGATAAAACGTTTCATGAGCTTGGCCTTGATCGCCCATTGATCTTGCAATACGGCGCCTATTTATGGAAGCTTCTCTCGGGTGATTTCGGCGTTTCGGTATTGACATCCCATCCTGTTCTGCAGGATTTGCTACATGTCTTCCCCGCCACATTTGAGTTGGCAACATTGGCCACGATCATTGGCGTTTTAGTTGGGGTTCCTGCAGGGGTTGTTGCAGCAGCCCGCAAAGGCCAATGGCCTGATCATCTGGTACGGGTGGTTGGATTGTTTGGCTATTCCGTGCCGATTTTTTGGTTGGGCCTTGTTGGCCTTTTTGTATTCTACGGCAAGCTTGACTGTGTCTCGGGCACTGGTCGCCTCGATGTGGGATATGATGATATCGTTACCACCCGCACAGGTGTCATCCTTATTGATGCAGCGATCGACGGGGAGTGGGACGTATTTAAAAACGCTTTCGGCCATCTGGTTTTGCCCGCTTTTTTGCTCGGCTATTTTTCATTGGCCTATATTTCGCGCATGACGCGCAGTTTCATGATTGATCAGCTCTCGCAAGAATATGTGTTAGCAGCACGCATCAAGGGAAGATCATTCTGGGGCGCTGTCTGGAAACATGCTTTTCCAAATATCATGGTGCCGCTCATTACGGTTATCGGCTTAAGTTACGCATCGCTTCTTGAAGGGGCTGTGCTGACCGAGACTGTTTTTGCCTGGCCAGGCCTCGGCCTTTATATCACGCGGGCATTGTTCAACAGTGACATGAATGCAGTGCTTGGCGGCACCGTCTTGGTGGGTGTCATATTTATTGCGATCAATCAATTTTGCGATTTTCTGTACAAGATATTTGATCCGAGGCTGCGCACGTCATGAGCGAGATGACACAAGGTTCAACCCGCCAATGGTTGTTGAGTGATACACCCGCTTCACGACGTCAGGCAATGCTCGGCAATGCCTATCGTGGTCTGCTATCGGTGATCAATAACCCGGCAGCATTTGCGGGGCTGATCATCATAATGTTGCTTATTCTTATGGCGATTTTTGCACCAATATTGGCGGGTGGTTCATCACCCAACCAACAAGAGCTCGTCAATCGACTGGCTCCTCCCAGCAGTATCCATTGGTTTGGAACCGATGAACTGGGCCGCGACATCTATGTCAGAACGCTGTTCGGAGCGCGTGTTACTTTAACAATCGTTGCGTTGGTTTCAGTTCTGGTTGCACCCATTGGCCTCGCCGTCGGAACATTGGCGGGTTACATCGGTGGATGGCTTGATGCCGTGCTGATGCGCATCACCGATATATTTCTAGCCTTCCCGCGTTTGGTGCTTGCCTTAGCCTTTGCCGCGGCGCTTGGCCCCGGCATTGAAAATGCGGTAATTGCCATTTCTCTCACCGCATGGCCGCCTTATGCGCGCATCGCCCGAGCGGAAACAGTGACCATCGCCAAGAGCGATTTTATCGCTGCTACAATCATGCAGGGCGCTTCCACATGGCGCATTCTATTCAAACATATTGCGCCGCTCTGCCTGTCATCTGTGATCGTGCGACTTACCCTCGATATGGCGGGGATTATTCTAACGGCAGCTGGCTTGGGCTTTCTCGGCCTTGGCGCACAGCCGCCACAGGCCGAGTGGGGGGCCATGGTGTCAGCGGGCCGCGATGTGATCCTGGACCAATGGTGGGTGGCGACAATCCCCGGCATTGCGATTTTCATTGTAAGTCTTGGCTTCAATTTGTTGGGAGACGGATTGCGCGATGTGTTCGATCCAAAATCAACATGACTGAAAAATTGCTCGAAGTTGAAAACCTGAATGTCGCCTTCCCGGGCAGAGGCGGCACAACCCTTGCCGTGCGAAATGCCACGTTCACATTGGGTCGCGAAAGGTTGGGAATAGTAGGCGAGTCTGGCTCAGGTAAATCCACCTTGGGCCGCGCGATCTTGGGCCTGATCCCGCACTCCGGAATTGTTAGCGCTCACCGCATGGCCTTTGGTGACACGGATCTTATCGCTTGCACCGAGATTGATTGGCAGAAATTGCGCGGCCGTCACATATCGATGGTGATGCAGGATCCAAAATATTCGCTAAACCCGGTAATGAAAGTTGGAGAGCAAATCGGCGAGACCTGTCGTCTGCATTTGGGCTCCAACACCACCGATGCGCGCAAGCGATCAATCGCCATGCTGGAAGCCGTTAAAATCCGTGATCCAGAACAAGTCTATGATTACTACCCTCATCAACTTTCCGGCGGCATGGGCCAACGTGTGATGATTGCAATGATGCTGGTGGCCGAGCCAGATTTGCTGATCGCCGATGAACCGACTTCCGCACTTGATGTGACGGTTCAAAACGAAGTGCTGCGCATTCTGGATGATCTGGTACGAGACCGTGGCATGGGTCTCATTTTCATCAGTCATAATCTCACGGTGGTATCTAGCTTCTGCGACCGGGTTCTGGTTATGTATGGCGGCAAGATTGTTGAAGAATGTGCGGCAAAAAATCTGCACGCCGCCACGCATCCCTACACTCGCGCCTTGCTGGCATCAGCGCCTTCGCTTGAAATGCGCCGGAAGGAATTGGCGACGGTGACGCGTGACCCGAGCTGGCTTACATGATTGACGTTTCAAACCTCAACGTGACATTCAGCAACAGCCGCATTCCGGTTCATGCCGTTCGAGATGTGTCGTTTGACGTAGCGAAGGACGAGACGTTTGGCATCGTCGGTGAATCCGGTTCTGGCAAATCGACGGTGCTGCGAGCCATCGCTGGTCTGGTCAGTTCAACCAGTGCCAAGCTGGAAATCAATGGCCGCCCACTTCTTAAGACCCGCTCGAAGGCCGAGCGCCGTGAAATGCAAGTTGTGTTCCAAGATCCTTACGGGTCACTACATCCGCGCCAAACCGTCGATGATATTTTGCGCGAACCTTTGATCATTCATGCCATCGCCGATCAAGATAAAAAAGTTCTGAAAGCCATTGCGGATGTGGGTCTTTCACCACTGCACCGCTTCCGTTATCCCCACCAACTATCAGGCGGCCAACGCCAACGCGTGGCCATTGCCCGCGCCTTGATCTTGCAACCACCAATTCTACTGCTGGATGAACCAACGTCGGCACTTGATGTTTCAGTGCAGGCTGAAATTCTCAACATGCTTTCCAAGCTCAGGGAGAGTTACAGCTTGACCAGTATTCTTGTAAGTCATGACTTGGCCGTCGTTGCCCATCTCTGTGATCGCATAGCTGTTATGCAATTGGGGCGTCTTGTTGAAATCATTAGCGCCGATGATTTGCGGCGGGGAAAAGTGCAGGAAATCTACACAAGTCAGCTGATCGAGGCCAGCCGAGGCTTTACGCGCTTAGAAAGATGAATGGCAGCTTTTAGAAAAATATAGACGGGCGGTCTAGGCAAGTCCTTGCCACAAGCCCAAAAAAATCGTCTGATCAGAAGATCTGCGAAGTTCACGCAGAACAAAATTAGACGGGAGATGTTTATGATTAAATCATTGAAATACACGCTTCTTGCAGGCGCACTGATGGTGATGGTGCCCCATGCCATGGCCGAAACGCCAAAGGATACATTGGTGATTGCCGAAAACATTGATGACATTATTTCGCTTGATCCGGCTGAAGCCTATGAATTGTCAGGCATTCAGGTTCTCGCCAACACGTATGATCGCATCATGCGCTTTGAACCTACCGACATTACCAAGCTTGTGGGCGGTGTAGCTGAAAGCAGCACTGTGAGTGCAGATGGCAAGACCTTTACACTGAAGATTCGTTCGGGAATGAAGTTTGCGTCCGGCAATCCAGTCACTGCAAAGGATGCCGCCTGGTCGCTGCAGCGCGTCATAAAGTTGGAAAAGACCCCCGTATTCTTGCTGTCACAACTGGGCTGGACCAAAGATAATATCGACAAGATGGTGACAGCATCTGATGACTCCACACTGGTGGTGACAATTGGTGTAGATTTTGCGCCTTCGCTCGTGAATGCGCTCCTTTCTTCCGTGGTGGGCTCCGTGGTTGATAAAAAACTGGCATTGGAACATGAAAAGGATGGCGACTTTGGCTATGGCTGGCTGAAGACCAATTCGGCCGGCTCAGGCGCATTCACGCTGAAAGGCTGGAAGCCCAATGAAAGCGTAACGCTTGAAGGCAATGCCAATTATCGCGGCGGCCTGCCTCCCTTGAAGCGCGTGGTCATCCGCCATGTGCCAGAGCCAGCGGCGCAGCGCCTGATGATTGAAAAGGGCGATGCCGATGTGGCGCTGAACCTGACGGGTGATCAAGTGGCTGGTGTCAAAGGCAACAAAGATATCGTTGTGAATCCCGTGCCACAATCATTGCTCTATTATATCGGCATGAACCTAAAGACTAAGGAACTGCAGGATGTTCGCGTGCGGCAGGCTTTGCGTTACCTAATTGATTATGATGGCATTGTGAACAATGTGATGAAGGGTGGCGCGCAAGTGCACCAATCATTCTGGGCCTCAGGCTTCTGGGCCGCTCTCGATGACAATCCTTACAAGCTTGATCCTGCAAAGGCCAAAGCGCTGTTGAAGGATGCAGGCTATCCAGATGGTTTCAGCATTCAGCTGGATGCGCCAAACTCTTCGCCCTTCACCAATGTGGCCCAATCGGTTCAGGCCACGATGGCGCAAGGTGGCATCAAAGTTGAAATCGTTCCTTCTGAAACCAAGGCGCTGCTCACCAAATATCGTGCGCGTCAGCATCAGCTTTTGATGATCTATTGGGGTCCCGATTATAATGACCCCCACACCAATGCCGATGGTTTTGCGCATAACACCGATAACTCAGATACAGCCAAAGGCAAACCCCTGGCCTGGCGCAATAGCTGGGAGGCCAAAGACGAAACAGCAATGACCGATGCAGCCGTGCGTGAGCGTGACGAAGGCAAGCGCAAGCAGATGTATCTCGATTTGCAAAAGAAGGTTCTGGATGATGGTGCCTTCGCCATCATGTTCCAGGAAACCAAGCAAGTGACTGAACGCGCCAATGTGAAGAACTTCATTTTTGGTTCGAGCGCAGACACAGTCTATTATAATCTGACCACGAAATAAGAGGTCCGGTGTCTGGTTTCCTGAACCGACGCCGTGCTTCCAAGCTGATGCTGGAGCAAGGGCTTTCCGCCCTTGTTCTGGCTCAGCCGGAATCAATCACCTATGCCACCGGCGCGTTCCCTGGCGTTGCCAGCTTTTGGCGGCGCGCCGGTGCGGCTTTTGTCGTTGTGCCAGCTGATGAGGAGATGCCGCTGACCGCCATTGTGGGCGATCTGCAGGCGAAGGATTATCAACGTGTCTCTGGTATTGCCGATGTCAGAACTCATCCAATTTGGGTTGAGGCTGATCACTTCCCGATCTTTGAACAATCCAAGCCGCGCCGTATGCCGCGTCCAGCGCAATATGACGTGCAAATATCGGTCGACCTGTTGCGCGATGTGTTGCATGAGCGTGGGCTGCTAAACTCTCGTATTGGTTTAGAACTGGCATTTATCCCTGTTGCCGATTTCAAGGTGTTTGAAAAAATTGATTTGACCTGGGTGAACTGCTCGAACTTGGTTGAGCAATTGCGCACCATTAAATCCCCCGTCGAAATTGCCAAATTGCGCAACGCCGCAGAATTTGCCAGCGCGGGAGTTGCTGTTCTCACGCAATCAATTGAAGTGGGAATGACGGCTCAACAAATGTCGGAGATTTGGAAAACCGCCGCCCATGCCGAGGCCGTGCGGCGAGGAAATGCTGTTCCACAATCGTCATGGGCCTACATCGCAGTTGGTGGCGATGGTTTCGCACCAGGTGGCCCTATCTCAGATGGTGACATTATCAAGATCGACGTTGGTTGCGTGATTGACGGATACAGCTCTGATGGGGGACGCACGGCTGTGTTTGGTTCCCCGTATCCAGACGCAATAAAAATCTTCGATGCCTTGCACCGGGCCTTTGATGCTGGATTTAAACTGCTTCAGCCCGGTGTGCCACTGACGGAAGTCTACAAAGCGACAGTAACCACAATGTGGAACCAAGGCTTCGAAACATATAATCGCGGGCATTTTGGTCATGGTGTTGGCGCATCAATCTGGAGCGAGGAGTGGCCGTTCATTTCAAACGATGCCACGGCTGTTGCGGAGCCCGGCATGGTTCTGGCTTTTGAAACCCCTTGGTATATCAGTGGTCTTGGTGGCTTCATCATCGAAGACCAGATTTTGATTACTGAAACCGGCTGCGACGTGATGGCACCATCACCGCGCGGGATGATCGGGATTTAACGGAAATCAGCGTTTGTTACCCAATAGTTCACCACAACGCGCCGCCAGTAATTTGAA
>JAYVXY010000098.1:0-6806 GCA_043784785.1 Aestuariivirga sp.
CCGGGGATGACATCATAATTCACATGGCCCGCTTGGCCGGCTAAAAGTTCGGCCAGCGCCACGCCTTCATCTTCGGCCTTATGGGCCAGCATGGGCCCCTTGATCACATCGCCAATGGCGTAAACACCGTTGAGACTGGTGTTGTAATGATCTCCCACCTCAACGCGACCGCGCGTATCGCGCTTAATGCCTGCTTCATCACAACCCAATCCTTCGGTGTAAGCGTTGCGGCCTGTGGCAACCAAAAGAATATCAGCTTCCAGATTTTCAGGCGTGCCGCCCGCAGCGGGCTCGACGGTGAAAGCCACATTGGTTGCTGAAGTTTTTGCAGACGTTACTTTGCTGGCGAGTTTGAAGGTCAGGCCTTGTTTCATCAGCAAACGCTGCAAAGCTTTGGCGGCTTCCTCATCCATGCCGGGCAAAATGCGATCGAGAAATTCAATCACGGTGACTTTTGAACCGAGCCTTGCATAGACCGAGCCGAGTTCAAGGCCGATGACACCTGCGCCGATGATGGTCAAGGTCTTGGGAATTTCTTTCAATTCAAGTGCGCCGGTGGAGGAGACGATGCGTTTCTCGTCAATCTCAACATTTTTGAGTTTGGCGACATCCGAACCTGTGGCGATGATGATGTTTTTGGTTTCGATGACTTGATCACCCACTTGCACTTTGCCAGTGCCCAATATCTTGGCCGTTCCCCGGATCACATCGACTTTGTTTTTCTTCAGCAGAAAATCAATGCCCTTGGTGTTGCCGTCAATGGCTTCCTGTTTGAAGTTCATCAGTTTTGGGAAATCGATATGGGAGACAGAAACGATGCCCATCTTGATGAAGGCGTGTTGCGACTCGGCATAAAGTTCCGAGGCATGCAGCAAGGCCTTCGACGGAATGCAACCCACATTCAAGCATGTGCCGCCATGGGTGGCGCGCTTTTCAACCACGGCCACCTTCATGCCCAGTTGTGCTGCCCGAATAGCGCAGACATAGCCGCCGGGGCCAGTACCGATAATGGTGATGTCGTAGGTCATTATTTTTTTAACTCTTTCAACATGGCATCACGTAAGATCGCGTTCATGCGGGTTTGATAGCCTTTGCCTTGGGATTTAAGCCACTCCAATACATCTGAATCCATGCGCACGGTGGTAGAGCTTTTGCGCGGGCGAAACATTTCACGCAGCGGCCTCGCATTGGCCCAGAATTTTTCGGTGAGCGGAGGGATGTCGCTGAAGTCGATGTCTTCATCTTTCATCGCAGCAAGTTTTGCGAACTCTGCTTCCTGCTCTTTTGTTAAAGGCGGCAGATTGTTGAGATCAACTTTATAACGAACCATCGTAGTTTTCTTCATATCGTCTCCTTTCTCTGTGCGTTGCCAGTCGCGCAGAAATAATGCGCACGATTTCGACATCTTCAAAATCAAAATTTGTATGAACGACCAATATTAAAAGCTGATCGCCTGCCATGCCTGTGGTTTGCCAGCGCTCTTCGCTTTCAACATGTCTTTCAAGTTCTTGAACGCAATTTGGATCTGAAAAAGCACGCGAAGCTGTTTCAAATGAAACGCCGTGCTTGCGCTTGTTTGACGCTGCCTTGTTTGGATCCCATTCGAACTCAATCGACATTTGTTACTACATTTTTGTTATTACGTCAATCGCGCAGTTTTACAAATCCAGCAAAGCCCGCTGTGGGTCTTCCAGTGTTTCTTTGACACGCACCAAGAATGTCACAGCCTCTTTGCCATCGACGATGCGGTGGTCATAGCTCAGCGCCAGATACATCATTGGACGGATCACCACTTGGCCGTTCGCGGCGATGGGGCGTTCCTGGATTTTGTGCATCCCTAAAATGCCCGATTGTGGTGCATTCAAAATTGGTGTGGACATGAGCGAGCCATAGATGCCGCCATTGGAAATGGTGAAGGTGCCCCCCTGCATATCAGCGATTTGCAATTGGCCGTCACGGGCTTTCTTGCCATAAGCGGCGATGGTTTTTTCGATACTGCTGAAAGAGAGATGATCTGCATCGCGCAGCACCGGAACCACGAGGCCCCTATCAGTGCCCACAGCCACGCCCACGTGATAGTAATTCTTGTAAACAATATCATCGCCATCGATTTCCGCATTGACGGCGGGCACATCTTTTAGCGCCTGAATGCAGGCTTTGACGAAGAAGCTCATGAAGCCCAGTTTCACGCCGTGCTTTTTTTCGAACACATCCTTGAACTGATTGCGCATGGCCATCACTTCAGTCATGTCCACTTCGTTAAAAGTGGTAAGCATGGCGGCGGTGTTTTGGGCGTCCTTTAGGCGGCGGGCAATGGTCAGGCGAAGACGTGTCATCTTCACGCGTTCTTCGGTGCCTGAGGAGGCGACCGCCGCGGGCATGGCAATGGGAGCGGCTGCAGGTGCTGCTGGTTTTTCCAAAGTGGCAATCACATCGCCTTTGGTGATGCGGCCATCTTTGCCAGTGCCTGCGATACCAGCTGGGTTCAGATTGTTTTCAACCACGGCCTTGCGCACGGCGGGTGATAAGGTTGTTTCCGCGGCTTTGGCAGCCACAGGTGCTGGCGTGGCGACTGGGGCCTTTGATACAGGAGCGCTGGTTGCGCCTGCAGCACCTTCAAGGATTGATCCCAACAATGCGCCCACATTTACTGTGGTGCCCGGCGCAACATTGATTTTTTCCAACTTGCCTGAAGCCGGGGCTGGCACTTCAACTGTCACCTTATCGGTTTCAAGTTCTACCAGTGGCTCATCAGCCTTCACGGCATCGCCTTCATTTTTGAACCATTTTGCAATGGTGGCTTCGGTTACGCTTTCGCCCAAAGCAGGCACACGAATTTCTTTGCTCATTTCAGATGTCGTCCCTTATTTGGATTATGCGAGCGCTTCGTCGAGGAAGGCTTTGAGTTCTTTGAGATGCCGGCTCATCAAGCCGGTTGCGGTTGATGCTGATGCAGGCCTGCCTACATAACGTGGGCGCGGGTTTTTTACCTTGATGAAATCCAGCACGCGTTCGAGATTGGCTTGCGCAAAACTCCACGCACCCATGTTCAGCGGCTCTTCCTGACACCAGATAAATTCAGCCTTCGGAAAGCGCGCTAATTCCTGGGCCAGAACTTTATGCGGCCAAGGATAGAGCTGTTCGACGCGCAGCAGATAAATATCGTTTTTGGCCGACTGTTCGCGGGCTTCATAAAGATCGTAATAGACTTTGCCGGTGCAGAGAACCACGCGCCGGATTTTATCATCTTTCACCAGTTTTATTTTTTCACTCTTCAGGAATTCGGCATCATCCCACAAGATACGGTGGAAAGATGATTGTTCGCCCATTTCTTCCAGCGTTGAAACGCAACGCTTGTGACGCAACAGTGATTTCGGTGTCATCAAAATCAGCGGCTTGCGAATTTCGCGCTTCAATTGGCGACGCAGAATGTGAAAATAATTGGCTGGCGTGGAGCAATTGGCCACTTGCATATTGTCTTCGGCACAGAGCTGCAAGAAGCGTTCAAGTTTCGCTGATGAATGCTCTGGTCCCTGGCCTTCATAGCCATGTGGCAACAGGCAGACGAGACCCGACATGCGCAGCCATTTGCGTTCAGCAGAAGAAATAAACTGATCGAAGATCACCTGCGCGCCATTGGCAAAATCGCCAAATTGCGCCTCCCACAATGTCAGTGCATTGGGTTCGGCCAGCGAATAGCCATATTCAAAACCGAGGACTGCTTCTTCTGACAGCATGGAATTAATGACTTCGATCTTGGTGGTTTGATCTTTCACCAGATGATTGAGCGGCGTGTAGCGCTTTTCGGTTTCCTGGTCGACGATCACGGCATGGCGTTGCGAGAAGGTGCCACGTTGCACGTCCTGGCCCGAAAGGCGGATTTTGAATCCTTCAGACAGTAGAGTTCCGAAAGCCAGACTTTCAGCCGATGCCCAATCAAGCCCCGTGCCTTCGTCAAACATTTTGTGGCGCGCATCGAGAACGCGCTGCATGGTTTTATGGACTTTGAAAGTTTTTGGAACCTTGGTGAGTTTGAGGCCCATTTCGCGCAGTTTATCAACCGGAATGCCGGTTTGCCCGCGGCGTGCATCATCCAAATCGGCAGCAGCTTTCAGGCCGGCCCAACGGCCATCCAGCCAATCGGCTCTATTGGCTTTATAATCGGTGGCCACAGCCAGTGACTCATCCAAGCGCTTGCGGTAGGCGGCCTTCATGGATTCAAATTCTTCAGCGGTGATGGTGTTGTTTTCAATCAGGCGCTTGCCATAAAGATTGACCACGGTTTCATGCGCGCCGATTTTTTTATACATGAGCGGTTGGGTGAAACTTGGCTCATCGGTTTCATTATGGCCAAAGCGCCGGTAACAGAACATATCAATGACAACGGGCTTTTTAAATTTCTGGCGGAATTCGGTGGCCACCTTGGCGGCAAACACCACGGCTTCAGGGTCATCACCATTGGCATGGAAGATCGGCGCTTCGATCATCTTGGCCACGTCGGATGGATAAGGCGATGAGCGGGCCCAGAGTGGGCTGGTGGTGAAGCCGATTTGATTGTTGACGATGAAATGGATCGAGCCGCCGGAACGATGGCCCTTGAGGCCTGATAATCCAAAACACTCTGCGATAACACCTTGGCCCGCAAAGGCCGCATCACCATGGATCAGCAGGGGCAGAACCGTGATGCGTTCCTTATCGCCTTTTTGATCTTGCTTGGCGCGGGCTTTGCCCAGCACCACAGGATCAACAATTTCCAAATGTGATGGATTTGCAGTGAGCGAGAGATGCACGGTTTTGCCGTCAAACACCCGGTCACTCGATGAACCCAAATGATATTTCACATCGCCTGAACCTTCCACATCATCAGGTGTGGACGAGCCGCCCTGGAACTCATGGAAAATGGCGCTGAATGGTTTTTGCATCACATTGGCCAAAACATTCAAACGGCCACGATGGGCCATGCCGAGCACGATGTCGGTGATGCCCAGTGCCCCGCCGCGCTTCATGATCTGCTCGAGTGCGGGAATCATGCTTTCGCCGCCATCTAAACCGAAGCGCTTGGTGCCGACGTATTTGACATTCAAGAAATTCTCAAAGCCTTCACCTTCAATAAGCTTGTTAAGAATGGCTTTCTTGCCTTCAGGCGTGAAAGTGATTTCCTTGTCGGGGCCTTCAATGCGTTGCTGAACCCAGGCTTTCTGCTCGGGGTCTGAAATATGCATGAATTCCACACCCAGTGTTCCACAATAAGTGCGGCGCAGAATATCAACGATCTGGCGGACGGTGGCATTCTCTAAGCCCAACACATTGTCGAGGAAAATCGGGCGGTCGAGATCAGCATCCATGAAGCCATAGCTGGCGGGATCAAGCTCGGGCTGTGGGGTTGGCTCTTTCTGGCGTAAGGGATCAAGGTTTGCCGCCAAATGCCCGCGCATCCGGTAAGCACGGATCATCATGAGGGCGCGTACGGAATCGAGTGTGGCTTTTTTGACTTCTTCAGCCGTGGCCGTTGGCGCCGCAAGCGGTGCTGGCTTTGCTGCTTCAGCTTTGGCACGGGCGTCGACTTTGGGCGCTAAAGTTTTTTCATAAGCGGCCCAATTGCCATCAAGTGCTGCAGTTAGTTCATCATTAGGCTTGGCTGGCCAATCGGGGCGCTGCCATGATGGACCGCTTTTACCAGGTGTGGTTTCGGCAAGACCTTGAAAAAAAACCCGCCAATTCGGTTCAACCGAGGCGGGATTTGCAAGATATTGCTGGAATAAATCTTCAACAAATTTGGCGTTGCCGCCATAAAGAAAAGAAGACTGCTCAAATGCAGCCGTCACGTCTGTCTTGTTCATATCCGTCCGTTCCTTGGTTACAACCGCTTCAACACAACCGTCTCATGCGGGTGGGCGCAATCGCCCCGTTACCTTAGTCGTTCAGTCTCGTAAATCGTATATATGGCTAAATTACTTCCGCTTCAACTTTTTCATGAGGGTTTCGCCCAAAAGGGCTGGTGAATCTGAAACAGCAATCCCGGCGCGCTTCATGGCGTCGATTTTGGATTGGGCATCGCCCTTGCCGCCGGAGATAATAGCACCGGCATGGCCCATGCGGCGGCCTGCGGGTGCGGTGCGGCCCGCGATGAAACCAGCCATGGGCTTCTTGATTTTGGACTTGCGGATGAATTCGGCTGCGTCTTCTTCGGCCGAACCGCCGATTTCACCGATCATGATGATGGATTCGGTTTTGGGGTCGGCCAAGAACATCTCCAGCATGTCGATGAATTCCGTGCCCTTCACGGGGTCGCCGCCAATGCCCACGGCGGTGGTTTGGCCAAGGCCGATATTGGTGGTTTGGAACACAGCTTCATAGGTGAGCGTGCCGGAGCGTGAAACAATGCCGACTGAGCCTTTTTTGAAAATGTTGCCGGGCATAATGCCGATTTTGCATTGGCCGGGGGTTAAAACGCCCGGGCAATTGGGCCCGATCAGGCGCGATTTGGAACCAGATAAAGCGCGCTTCACCCGCACCATATCCAAAACCGGAATGCCTTCGGTGATGCACACGATCAGCGGAATTTCCGCATCAATGGCTTCAAGGATGGCATCAGCCGCGAAAGGAGGTGGCACGTAGATGACGGAGGCATCAGCCTGGGTGACATGGCGCGCTTCGGCGACGGTGTTGAAGACAGGGATATTGAGATGTGTGGTTCCGCCCTTACCAGGAGTAACCCCGCCCACCATCTTGGTGCCATATTTAATGGCCTGTTCAGAGTGGAAGGTTCCAGCTTCACCGGTGAAGCCTTGGCAGATGACGCGGGT
>JAYVXY010000099.1:0-20167 GCA_043784785.1 Aestuariivirga sp.
TCAAAAGCGTGGGTGCACTCAGCACTCAAATAGCCGGACTATCTCTACCGGCACATCTCGTGTTTGTTTGCGCCCGCGCAACCCTTCACTTCTTTCTACCCTTGGAAAACGGAGACAGCCGTTTTCAGAACCAGCGGAGTTGTGTCCAACTGGAAGCGGAATATTGGAATCGGATGATTTACTTGCCCACGGTTTTCAACAACGGGGTTTTCGTTTCAATTTTGCGCAGGCGGTTTTCCTGGTCTTGGATGTAGTCGCGTGTCAGCGGCAATATATTTTGGTCCTTGCCGAACTGGATTTGGAAATTGTTCATGCCAGCGAAACGGAAGGCCATTTCGCTGCCTGCCAAATAAAGCTCCCACATGCGGCAGAAGCGTTCATCATAAATCTCGGCGGCCTTGGCCCGATTGGTGGCAAAGCGATGGCCCCATTCTTTCAATGTGCGGGCATAATGCAGACGCAGGATTTCAATGTCAGTCACATAAAGGCCATGGGCTTCGATATGCGGCAGCACTTCCGACAAGGCCGGGATATAGCCACCGGGGAAAATATATTTCTTGATCCAGGCACTTGTTGCCCCTGGCCCATTGGAGCGCCCAATGGAATGCAAAACCGCAGTACCATCATCTTTGAGCAGTGTCGCCGCCTTGCTGAAAAATTCAGGATAATGCCCAATCCCCACATGCTCAAACATGCCGACCGAAACAATGCGGTCAAACGGGCCTTCCAGTTCGCGGTAGTCCTTCAGCAGAAATTTGGCATGGCCTTTTATGCCGCGTTGATGAGCGCGCTCATTGCTGAGCTTGAATTGTTCTTCAGACAGCGTAACGCCAGTTACATCAGCCCCGCAGACCTCCGCCAGATAAAGCCCAAGCCCGCCCCAGCCAGAACCAATATCCAACACCTTCATGCCAGGCTTGATATCCAATTTGGCGGCGAGATGGCGTTTTTTGGCCAGTTGGGCTTCTTCAAGTGTTGAGGTTTTGGTTTCGAAATAAGCACAGGAATATTGCCGGTCCCGATCGAGAAACAAATCGTAAATCGCGCCCGACAAATCATAGTGATGGGCCACATTTTGTTTGGCCCGGCCCACCGGATTATGCTGATGGATGCGGCGCAGGGCCATGCGCGCGCGGTCTAATGCGCGGTGCATGGGGTGGTAATTATTGGTGCCGGTGTTTTGCATCGCCAGCATCAGAAAATCGCCAATCGTGCCTTCCAGCACTTTCAAAGATCCGTCCATATAGCATTCACCGAGGTAAAGATCAGGGTCGATGGCCATTCTTCGGGCGGCTGCGGCTGATGAAAATTGGATGTGAGACTTAGGCAGGCCTCCATCACCATAGCGGCGGACACGGCCATTCCAATCGGTGACGGTTAAATCACCTTTCTTTACCAGTGACGTTAAAATGCGTTCGAGAACCATTTACACACCTCACGCAATAGGCCGTAAAGCCAATATTAACCTTTAGTTAAGCACGAAGCTTCGTGAACGGCAAGATTGTGACGATAATCATGGTTAATCGCGGTTAAGCTTTGGCGGGTTTCTTCGCATTTGTCCCCTGCTCCAACTTCCGCAGCCGCTCTTCTTCAGCTTCAATATAATTGCGCGTGTAAGGCAAAACATGCTGGTTTTTGCCGAATTGAATTTGGAAGTTATTCATCTCGGCATAGAGGAATGAGCATTCCGAACCCGCCAAATAAAAGTCCCACATGCGGCAGAACCGTTCATCATAGATTTCTTTGGCGCGCCCATGGTTTGCAATGAAGCGCTTGCCCCATTCGTTCAGCGTTCGCGCATAGTGCATGCGCAGGATTTCGATGTCAGTGATGTAGAGCTTGGCGCGTTCCATATGCGGGATGACTTCGGACAAGGCAGGAACATAGCCACCGGGGAAAATGTATTTTTGGATCCATGCGCCGGTAATGCCCGGCCCGTCTGCGCGATTGATTGAGTGCAGCAAGGCTGAACCATCCGGCTTCAACAGGGATGAGGTTTTTTTGAAAAACTCACCATAGTGCCCAACGCCCACATGCTCAAACATGCCAACCGATACGATACGGTCAAATTGCTGGTTCAGTTCGCGATAATCTTGCAGCAGGAAGCGCGCTTGATTTGCCAAGCCGCGTTCTGCGGCGCGGCTGTTGCTCAAGGCGTGTTGTTCGTGTGAAAGTGTAACGCCAGTTACATCAGCCCCGCAATACTCCGCGAGGTAAAGCCCAAGCCCGCCCCAGCCTGAACCTATATCCAGCACTTTCATGCCGGGCTTGATCCCTAGCTTGGCGGCGATGTGGCGCTTCTTGGCCAGTTGCGCTTGTTCGAGTGTGGCATCTTCGGTTTCGTAGTAAGCGCAGGAATATTGGCGATCAACATCCAGAAACAAATCATAAATCTCGCCGTTAATATCATAGTGGTGAGTGATATTTCTTTCGGCTTTGCCGATGGGATTATATTGGTATAGGCGGCGCAGCGCCAAGCGCGCGCGATAAGCCACGCGGTGCAGCGGGTGGTTGGTTTGCCCTGTGCCCACGTTCTGCATCAGAAGCTCGATAAAGTCGCGAACCGTACCTTGCTTCAATGTCAGTTGGCCATCGGTATAAACTTCGCCAAGATGGAGATCCGGATCGAGCGCTACCTTCAGTGCTGCTGCGGCGGATTCAAATTTCACATGGGATTTGGGCAGCCCGCCATCACCATAACGCTGGGTCTTGCCATTCCAATCCGTGACGGTCAGATCACCCTTATGGATCAGAGATTTAATGATACGGTTTAGGAGCATGGGTGAACCTTTCTATGCACAATGGGCCGTCATCTGCCATTGGCCACCACTATATTGGGCTTGCGACAAGAGTTTGCCAATCTGGTTGGATTTGCAAGCAAATTGCCGCAACGAAGACGTGGCAACGGCGACTGCATCTTTTTGCTGTGCCGCACTCATGCCGCCAACGGCCATGGCATAACCTCCTGCCGGGGCTGGTGTGAAGTTGATCTGGTAGGTTTTGCCATTGTAAAACACAGGCTCAGAGCGTGGCTGTGCTTGCACCATAGCGGGCGCTGCTTCTTGTTTGGTGATGCGTATACCTGCTGGATCGTGCGAGCAGGCGGAAAGAGTTAATCCAACAATAAACAGGCTTACAAAACGATTCATGCGACCTCACTAAAAACAGGGTTTTAGTCTGGATGACCTCGACGCGGCAAGCATAAGCTGGCATATGGCTTGCCCATAATGACAAAAAACTTTGACCCCGCCGCCCTGCTCTCTTCGCGCGCCAATGCTGCCGATGAAGGCGCCATAATCCGCATGTCGCAACGCACCCGCGAGCTGCGCGCACAAGGCCATGATGTGGTGGCTCTGACCATTGGTGAGCCCGATTTTGATACCCCTGAAAATATCCGGAACGCAGCCAAGGACGCGCTGGATCAGGGTTTCACGCATTATTCGCCAGTTGCCGGCATTCCAGAACTGCGTGAAGCCATTGCCGAAAAGTTGCGGCTTGAAAATGGCTTGAACTATAAGGCCTCTGAAATCGTTCTCGCCAATGGTACGAAGCAAGCGATCAATAATGCCGTGCTTTCTCTGATTGGCCCGGGTGACGAGGTGATTATTCTGGCGCCTTATTGGGTTTCCTATGAGGGCTCAGTGAAATTTGCCGAGGGAACGTCGGTGATCTTGAATGCCGATGTTTCGGAAAACTACAAAGTTCCGGTTGCGCGGATTGCTGCGGCCATTACCCCTGCAACAAAGTTGATCATGCTCAATTCGCCTTGCAACCCCACGGGGGCGGTTTGGACAAGAGCCGAACTTGAGCAGATAGCGTCATTGGTGCGCGCCCATCCCAAGCTGATGGTGCTGTCGGACGAGATTTACGAATATATTTTGTTTGATGGCGAAATGGTTTCTTTTGGCTCATTGCCCGGCATGTTGGAACGTACCATCACCCTGAACGGTTTTTCCAAGGGTTTTGCCATGACTGGTTGGCGGCTGGGTTACGCTGCAGCGCCAGAGCCCATCGCCAAAGCCATGGCGCGGATGCAAAGCGTTATTTCCGCTGGTGCGAACCAATTTGTGCAGCGGGCCGCCGTTGCTGCCTTGAAAGGCCCGCGCAAAGATGTTGAGAACATGCGCGCCGAATATAAAAAGCGGCGTGATTTGGTCTTGACTGGTTTGCGTTCAATTGTCGGTATTAAAATCTCAGATATTCCGGGTACGTTTTATGCATTTCCGGATGTGTCTGCTTTCTTGGGTAAACGCGCTGGCAATCATGTGATTGATACAACTGATCAGCTTTGTGATTGGCTTTTGGAAAGCCGTGGTGTTTCGATTGTGCCAGGTTCTGCCTTTGGTGCTGCTGGATCTGTGCGCTTGTCTTTTGCTGCAAGCGAAGCAGATTTGAAAAAGGCCCTTGCGCGTATTGCGCAGGGCCTTTTGGAATTGCGGTAGTCCTATTCGGCGGCCAAAGTCAGCTTGGGTTTCTTTATGGCCGAAGCCTTGGCTGCAACCTCAGCCTCAACTTGATCAATCCGGTCATCAAGATGTTCGATGGCGGCATTGGTTTTGCTGAGTTCTGATTTTACCACTTCCAAGGTGTGATCAACCACAGGAGCTTCGTCGGTTTTGCCCACAAAGCGACCGAATATCCAGGCAAATAGGCGAGCCACATCGTCCATCACAATATAGAATGATGGTACGAAAACGAGGCTCAAGACCGTAGAAGCAATCAAACCGCCGATCACAGCTGTTGCCATGGGCGCGCGGAATTCGCCACCCTCGCCAATGCCAAGTGCTGAAGGTATCATGCCAGCGCCCATGGCCAGTGTTGTCATGATGATCGGGCGCGCGCGCTTATGACCAGCGTCAACAATTGCATCCACACGATCCATACCGTGCTTTACGCGCTCGACCGCGAAGTCAACCAGCATGATGCCATTTTTGGCGACAATCCCCATCAACATCAGCATGCCGATTACAACTGGCATAGACAGCGCTTGGTTGGTTGCCAGCAAAGCCGCCACCACACCGCCAATTGAAAGAGGCAAGGCAAAGACGATCGCGAAGGGTTGGAAGAAATTGCCCAAAAGCAAAACCAGAATCCCGAGCATGATCACCACGCCAAGGCCTGCGGCTTTGCCGAAGCTGGAGAAAATTTCGCCCTGCACTTCCGAGTCACCACCTGCGGTGAACACCACAGATTTTGGGAAGTTCAACGATTTTGCCACTTCCTCAAACTTGGCCTGACCGTCGCCGAGTTGGACACCCGGTTGAAGATCCGCACCGATCTTGGCCCAACGTTGGCGGTCGTGGCGCGTAACCGAAGCTGGGCCTTGGCTAAACTCAATGTCGGCAACCGCAGTGATCGGCACAGATTGACCATTCGCGTTCATGATCTTCAACCCGTTGATTTCATCAAAATTACTGCGGGCTGAAATCGGGATTTGAACACGGATAGGGATTAGACGATCGCCAGCATTAAACTTGGCCAGTAAAGGACCGAAATCACCAATCGTCGCAACACGCAAAGCTTGACTGATCTGCTGCGAAGTAATTCCAAGTTTTGCAGCTTCATCAAGCTTCGGAGTCACCTTGATTTCAGGACGATCAAGTGCACCCACAGCCGCAACTGAACGCAGCTTTGGTTCCTTGCGTAAAGCGCCCTCAAGTTGCGATACGGCTTTGGACAAAGCGACCGGATCGTTCGACAGCATGTCATATTGCACGTCACGCGCACCACGATCATTCACCTTCCAGAATCGCGCATCAGCTACCGCTGCCAAAGTTGGCATGATTTCTGATTCAACGGTGACTTGCGGCTTTGTGCGTCCGGTCGTTGGTAAAGTTGGCAAGCTGAGATGGGTAATATTGCCCAAGCCCCGGATCATGGGGTTTAAGACGCCGGGAATTAGTCCATCAGCCTTGGTTTTAAGCGAAATGAACATCGCAGCCTGACGTGGTTCAACGTCGCCGGTTGGCGAAGAGCCACCAAGCACAAAGACATTGGCCACCTCCGGATTCTGGCGCACAATGTTGCTCATCTCTTCGGTTTTAGCCAAAGTTTGATCCAAGGTGGAGCCGGGTGGCAGTTCAACCGAAAGCACGAAACGTGACTCGTCTCCCGGTGGGATGAAGCCTGTCGGGAGATATTTTATCAGTGAAACTGACAGGAACAAAACACCTGCTGCAACCGCAACTGTAACAAAACTCATGAAGCGCGGATGGCGTGTAACATATCCGGTTGTGTCGGAATAATCAGGCAAAGGCCGCCGCAAGACATAATGTCTTATGTCATTCCACCCCCACAACACAAAGGCCGCTGCATAGTTGAACGTCCGTTGCAGCAAATGCCAAATCCGCAATGGCGCATTTGCAAGATTACGCACTGGAACCGTGTCAACCCGTTTGACATGCAAAGTCGGGCCCCAGTTGGTGAAATAAAGGAACTGGCTGTAAGCCCGTGAAAAGAAACCGGGCTCTTCTTCGGTATGACCATGATCGCGTAAGAAATAAGCAGCGAGCATAGGCGTGATCAAACGTGCAACGAGCAGCGAAAATAATACCGCCACCGCGACCGTTAAACCAAATTGTCGGAAATATTGTCCAGGCACACCATCCATGAATGACACAGGCACGAACACGGCGACGATGGTAAACGTAATCGCGATCACAGCGAGGCCAATTTCATCGGCAGCTTCCAAAGCCGCGCGATATGGCGATTTGCCCATGCGCATGTGGCGCGCGATGTTTTCAATTTCCACAATGGCGTCATCAACCAGAATACCCGTCGCCAATGTGATTCCGAGAAAGGAAACAAGATTGAGCGAGAAACCCATCAGGCTCATGGCCCAAAAGGCAGGAATAGCAGATAGGGGCAAAGAGATCGCCGAGATCGCAGTAGCGCGCCAATCCTTGAGGAATAAGAACACAACTAACACCGCAAGCACGGCACCTTCGATCAAGGTTTGCATCGCGGCAGTATAGTTGCCGTAGATATAGTGAACCGTGTCATCAACCAAAGTGTATTTCACACCCTTGCCGGCCTGCGACAATTGTTGGACTGTGGCTGCGACTTTGTCGCCCACTGCCGTAGCGCTGGAACCCTTGGCGCGAAACACCGAGAAAGTAACCACTTGCTTGCCATTATGGCGGGCAAAGGTGCGCGGTTCCTCATAGGAATCGGTAATCTTAGCGAGGTTGTCAAGACGCAACACGGTGCCATTCGGCAAAGAAATTTTGGTGGCGCCTAATTGTTCAAGGCTGCGTGCGCCTCCCAACGTGCGGATGGCCTGTTCACGACCGCCAACATCACCACGGCCACCACCTTGATCGGTGTTGACAGCAGCGATTTGCGCATTCACGGCACCTGCAGTTACGCCGAGTGATTGCAGTTTTGCCGGATCAAGGTCAACGTTGATTTGGCGCTTCACGCCACCATAACGTTCCACACGACCGACGCCTTGAAGGCCCTGTAATTGGCGCAAGACAACATCATCAATATACCATGACAATTCTTCCAAAGTCATGCCGGGTGCTGTGGCCGCATAAGTTTGAATGGATTGGCCTTCAACATCAATTTTCTGGACAATAGGCTCATCAACCGAGCTTGGAAGTGTGGCGCGGATTTTAGCAATCGCGTCTTTCACTTCCTGCAAGGCATCAGCCGTTGGCTTTTCCATGCGAAATTCAATGGCCGTTGTCGATGTGCCATCGGTCAATGTTGAGGTGATGTGTTTCACGCCAGGAATAGCAGCAACAGCGTCTTCAACAGGCTTGGTCACCTGGGTTTCAAGTTCGACCGGCGCTGCACCGCCTTGGGTGACCGTTACGGCAATAACAGGAACATCAATGTTCGGAAACCGCGTAATTGGCAAACCATTGAAGCTGATTACTCCAAGTAGCACCAGAACCATAAACAATATGATCGACGGCACGGGATTGCGGATTGACCAGGCTGAGAAATTCAAGTTCATAAATTGCGTTCCTTATTGTGCCGCGTTTGTAAGTTTTACAGCTGTCACGGTGTCACCATCGCGCACAAATGTGCCAGCGCGCGCGACAACGGATTCGCCTTCTTTCAAACCATCGGTAATTTCAATTTCAGTGGTGCTCACAAGCCCGGTGATCACTTTACGAACTGTCACCTTGTTATTTTCGACGATCTGCACGGTTGGGCCATCCTCACCAAATGTCACAGCCGTGAGCGGTAAAACAACACCGTCAGAAGCGGCCAGTGCTATTGTGGCGCGACCAAAGCTTCCCAGCGGAATCTTAGCGCCCTCTTCAATCTGAATATGCACAATGCCAATGCGCGTGGTTTCATTGACTTCGCGCGAAATCAATTTCACCGCACCTTCAATCGGCTTATCCATACCATTCACAACAATCTTGGCTTTTTGGCCGATTTTCACTTTCGGTAAATCAGACTCGGCAACTTCTGCCAAGAGTTTCATTGTACCGTTGGCTACAATATTGAACATCGGCTCACGGGTCGCAGATGCAATGCCACCCATTTGCGCGGTACGGCGGCTGATAAAACCGTCAATTGGCGCTTTGATTTCGGTCCGGCTTTTTTGCAATTCCAAATCTTTCATCTGAGCATCGAGACCCAGGCGATCTGCTTTCGACACATCAAGCGACAACTGAGCGGCTTGCAGTTGCGCGGTGGTCAAATCTGCGGCGGCCTGACGCTGATCAAACTGTTCAACAGTGCTGACACCGCTGGTGCGCAACTTTTTGGTGCGGTTCAAATCTGCTTGCGCACGATCATCATTGATCTGCGCTTGGTCGATCTGGTTCTTGGCCTGCTTTATCGACGCATCATTGCGCACGATGCTGGCTTGGGTTTGCAAAATTTTGATGTCTATGGTGGATGATGACAACCGGGCGAGAACCTGGTCTTTTTTGACATTGTCGCCCTCTTCCGCGAGAATGTCCGTGATCGCCAGACCTTCAACTTGTGGTGAAACCAGAACCAATTCACCTGCCGCAAAGCTGCCGGTTACTGTGAGGTTGGCAGCAATCGGTTTTTTGTGGGCTTCAAACACCGAAACAACCGGAGCACCAGCATCAGCTTTAGCCGGAGTCGCCGCCGCATCATCGGCATGAGCGAGTGTCAGCGGCGCAGCAGATAGCAACATTGCCGCAATAAAAAGCGCTGAAACTGATTTCTTCATGGTGCTCTTCTTCCCTTTATCTCTAATCTTGCAATCGTTATTATTCAGCAGCCTGCGCTATGGATGGTTTCAATTCAGCGAGTTTTGCTTCGAGATATAAAATGCCTGCAGACAAAACCGCCTCGCCATATCCCATTATAAATTCTGGCCCCTCGTGTGTTTCCCCTGCCGCCCTACACTCAGCCATACGATTAATGTCTTCACGCAGATCATGAAGCTGCTTCTCGATTGCAAGCCTGATATGGGCTTGGGGCAGCATATTCTTGAACAACATCTCAAACAAAAACTCAGACTTATATTTGTCCCGAGCCGGAATCACCAACAGGCCTTTAGCCAAAGCGGCGCGACCAGTTTCCGTGATGGCGTAGACCTTCTTATCGGGCCTTCCGGTTTGCTCTTCGGCCCGAACAGTCACCAGGCCTTCGGCATTTAATTGGCTTAAGGCTGGATAGATTGAACCATAACTGGCATCAATGAAGTGGCTGAACATGCCCTCTTCAATTTCCTTCTTGATTTCATAGCCCGAAGCCTCCTGAAACGAGAGGACCCCCAGACAAAGAGTTCTAATATTCATTTACTATATGCCAAACCGATATATTGCGAATTGATATAGAGCTAGCCTCGCATTACCGATTTGTCAATCAGTGTTTGCTGCACTGCGGTAAAAGTTCTGTTCGTTTGTGATTGTCACACTTGTATTTATAGTTTTGCTTCTCTAAAGCTTAACTCAACCATGGCCGATAGAAGCCAGGGACACTGGAAGATAAACGCGTAACATATAGGGGGGCGATTTGGAGTATTTTCTCCAGCAGCTCATTAACGGCCTAACTTTGGGTTCGATTTACGGGCTCATTGCCATCGGTTATACGATGGTTTACGGCATCATAGGCATGATCAACTTCGCCCATGGCGATGTGTTTATGGTCGGGTCTGTCGTTTCATTCATTGTCATATTGGCATTGGGCATCACGGGTGGTTCTGGTGCTTTCGGCATCATTTTAGCGCTCGCTTTGACCATTATGATCGCAATGCTGATTGCTTCGGTTTACAATTGGACGATTGAACGGGTCGCTTACCGTCCCTTACGCGGTTCGTTCCGTCTGGCCCCTTTGATTTCAGCCATCGGCATGTCGATCGTGTTGCAGGAATTCGTGCGTGTCGCTCAAGAAGCTCGGCCAAAACCCATTCAAAATATTATTACTGGCAAATATGAACTGATGCACCGCGCTGCTTCAGAGGGCGAGTTCATTGTTACGATTTCCAATATGCAGATACTCACAATCCTTTCGACGTTAATTTTGATGACGGTATTCACGTTATTGATCCAAAGAACAGCTTTGGGGCGTGCACAGCGCGCTTGCGAACAAGACACGAAGATGGCTTCGTTACTTGGAATCAACGTCAATCAGACAATCTCGGTCACGTTTATTATGGGCGCTTGTTTGGCTGCCTTCGCAGGTCTGATGTATTTCCTATTATACAACGTAACCGATGCACATGTTGGTTTTGATACGGGTATCAAGGCATTTACAGCAGCTGTCCTTGGCGGAATTGGCTCAATCCCAGGCGCGATGCTGGGTGGCATGGTTATTGGGCTGGTTGAGACTATGTGGAGTGCCTACTTCTCGGTCGAATACAAAGATGCCGCATCTTATACATTGCTAATTATCGTGTTGATTTTCATGCCGCAAGGTCTGCTTGGCAAACCCGAAGTTGAGAAGGTTTAAGCCATGGCTGTAACACCAAAAGACAATTCTATTTCACAAGAAGGCAAAGCCCTCAGCGCCATTGATATGGCGAAGGATCTCATCGGCACAGCCATCATCACATTCCTGATTCTTACGCCGGTTGTTGCGTTGAAGACCACGATGAATCAGGGGGTTTTGACGATTTCGCAACGATGGGATTGGGTTTTCTATTTTGTCGCCATCGTCGTTGGCGTTCGTCTGCTGTTGCAATTGGTGGTTTGGAATAGTTCGCCAACCAGCGTTCTCATTAGAAGTGTTTGCAGCAGGGCTTGGCAATTTTTTCTAAGATACCTGCTTCTCCCGCTTATTATTGCCTTTATTGCTTACATTGTTTTGAGAAGCACATGGATTAGCTCTGTTGGTGCAGGACTTGCATTGAGCCTTGGTGTTGGCGCATTGGCAGGTGTGGCTTGGTACTTAATCCTAGAACGCCAAGATAGCTTGATCGGCACTTCTCAAAAAGCCAAAACAATTGGAGAAAAAATCGGGACAAACATAGCTCCTGGCCTTTTGATTTTCGCGCTGTGTTTCCCGATCTTCACTTACTTCCATCCGATCTGGGACAAGCGGGTGATGGATTTGGCCGTTTATATTCTCATCTACATCATGCTCGGCTGGGGCTTGAATGTGGTGGTGGGTCTCGCTGGCCTGTTGGATTTGGGTTACGTCGCATTCTATGCAGTTGGTGCTTACGCCTACGCCCTGCTCTCCACGGTTTACTTTCCGCAGTGGTTTGGCACCGGCATTTTGCCCTGGGCATTTTATATCACTTTGCCCGTGGCTGGCATTCTGGCTTCCACTTGGGGGGTGATCCTTGGCTTTCCGGTGCTGCGCTTACGTGGTGACTATCTGGCAATTGTAACACTGGCATTCGGCGAGATCATTCGCATGGTTTTGCAAAACTGGTTCTCATTTACCAATGGACCGCAGGGAATTGAGGTTCCCAAGATCACATTTTTTGGTCTGCCGTTCAAAGATGCGCCTGGAAGTTTCTCGGCCTTCTTTGGCATCGAATATAACCGCATACATTTTTACATTTTCCTCTACTACGTCATTTTGACGATGGCTTTGATTACCTATTTTGTGACCAAACGTTTGCGCCGCTTGCCGATTGGCCGAGCCTGGGAAGCTTTGCGCGAAGATGAAATTGCTTGCCGTTCACTGGGGATTAACACCACGACAACGAAGCTGACTGCATTTGCCATTGGCGCGATGTTTGGTGGCTTTGCCGGCAGCTTCTTTGCAGCACGCCAAGGTTTCGTTTCGCCTGAGTCATTTGTGTATATCGAATCCGCTCTCATCCTCGCCATCGTGGTTTTGGGTGGGTTGGGTTCGCAGATCGGTATTGTGTTTTCAGCCATCGCCATCATGGGTTCATTTGAGTTGTTCCGTGAAATGGATTTCATGAAGGCGGTTTTGCCGACAGGCACCGAACCAATTCAGTTCCGCATGCTGGCCGTTGGTTTGGCCATGGTGTTGATGATGCGGTTCCGGCCGCGTGGGTTCGTCACAAGGCGTGAGCCTACTGTTTTCCTGAAAGAGAGAAAGTCCGTCTCCGGCGATCTCGTTGCCGAGGGGCATGGTTGATGAAAAACTGGTCTAACGATTCTGAACTTTCGGTTCAGCACCTCACCATGCGTTTTGGCGGCTTGACCGCCATTGGCGATCTTTCATTCGATGCCGGACGCAAACAAATCACCGCTTTGATCGGTCCCAATGGCGCAGGTAAAACCACAGTGTTTAACTGTATCACGGGTTTTTATAAGCCGACGGAAGGCATGATCAAGCTGCGGCACCCGGATGGCAAGGAGTTCTTGCTGGAGCGGATGGATGATTTCAGAATCACACGCCATGCCAAAGTGGCGCGCACGTTCCAAAATATTCGGCTGTTTTCCGGCATGACACTCCTCGAAAACTTGATGGTGGCGCAGCATAATGTTTTGATGCGGGCTTCGGGGTTTACTATCGGTGGTATTTTCGGCAGTGGTCATTTCAAACGCGCTGAAAATGAAGCGATTGAAAAATCAAAATATTGGCTGAACAAGGTGGGTTTGACGGCGCGCGCCGACGATGCGGCTGGCGATCTTCCCTATGGTGCACAGCGCCGTTTGGAAATTGCGCGCGCCATGTGCACCGGCCCTCGGCTGCTCTGTCTTGACGAACCTGCCGCTGGCTTAAATCCGCGGGAATCAGATGAGCTCAACAAATTGTTGCTCTCGATTCGAGACGATCACGATATGGCAATTTTGTTGATCGAACATGATATGAGCGTTGTGATGGGCATTTCAGATCATGTTGTGGTTCTTGATTATGGCCGCAAGATTGCAGACGGTACACCCTCCGAAATCAAGACTGATACGGCTGTGATCCGCGCATATCTGGGTGTGGAAGAAGATGAAGCACCTGCGGAAATCGTGAAGGAAGCTGTGGCCTTGCACACTGCCGCAGCGCCATCGGCCAAGATTGCGGCGGCCACTGAACCAGCCCAAGCCAAATTGGTTAAGTCTGTCCCTGCGCCGAAGACACCGGCAAAGAAAGCTGCAGCCAGAAAACCTGCTGCGAAGAAGGGAGGCCGCACATGAGCGACATCCTTCTCCAAGGCAAAGGGGTTGAAACTTTCTATGGCAAGATCCAAGCCCTGAAAGGCATCGACTTCGAAGTGCGCAAGGGTGAGATTGCGACAGTTATTGGTGCCAATGGTGCTGGCAAATCGACATTAATGATGACGATTTGCGGAACGCCGCGTGCCCGCGCCGGTAACATCATCCTCGATGGTCAAGATATAACACAAATGCCGACCCATGAAATTGTGCATCTTGGCATTGCGCAATCACCCGAAGGTCGCCGCATTTTTCCGCGTATGAGCGTGTTTGAAAACCTGCAAATGGGCGCCACGGTCGATAAACTACGGCACTTTGATGAAGACCTTTTGAAAGTGTTCAAGCTGTTTCCACGTCTGGAAGAACGGCGCAACCAGCGCGCTGGAACGCTTTCGGGTGGTGAGCAGCAGATGCTGGCCATTGGTCGTGCATTAATGGCGCGCCCTCGCCTGTTGCTGCTCGATGAACCTTCGCTGGGTTTGGCCCCGATCATTGTGAAGCAAATTTTTGCCGCGATAAAAAAGCTGAACCAAGAAGAAGGCCTAACGGTTTTGCTGGTTGAGCAAAACGCATTCCACGCGCTTCGTCTTGCACACCGCGCCTATGTGATGGTGAATGGCAAAATCGCGATGAGCGGCACCGGGGCTGAATTACTCAAAAGCCCCGAAGTGCGCGCCGCATACCTTGAAGGGGGGCACTAATCCATGTCGCTCTTGTATGAAAATAATTTTTGGGTGTTTTTGATCCTCACTGTCATCGGCGGTGGCGGCGCGGCATTTATGGCCGGGCGCTCATCAGCTCAGGGCTGGAAACCAGTTTGGATGTTGATCGTTTATATGCTGATCTTGGGAGCAGGACTTCGGTTCTTGCATTATGCTTTGTTTCACGGAACGCTCACCTCGGGGCTCTATTATGTCGCTCAAACCGCAATTGTGGTGGCATTTGCGCTGCTTGGTTACCGGATAACGCGTGTTAACCAGATGACTGAAAAATATCCATGGCTTTATGAAAAGACCAGCCTATTGGGATGGAGACAAATAAACTAAATTTATCGAAATTGTTTAAGGGAATGTCGTTTTTTCCTTTCCAATCCGACCTCTTTGGGCGAAGCTAAGCCCCAAGGGGTTTTGAACCCCGACCGACCATATGGTCAAAAACCTTATAGGGAGACTATCAATGAAAAAACTTCTTTTGTCCGGGATTGCGCTCAGCTTTGCTGCCGCTCTTTCTGCTGGCACAGCTTTGGCTGATATCACCATTGCAACCGTAGGCCCGATCACTGGCCAGCTTGCTGCACTTGGTGAACAATATAAGCGCGGTGCTGAAATGGCCGTTGCTGACATTAACGCTGCTGGCGGCGTGAATGGCGAAAAGCTGGTTCTCGAAATCGGTGACGATGCTTGCGATCCAAAGCAGGCTGTTGCTGTTGCCCAACAAATGGGTTCAAAGGGTGTGAAATTTGTTGCAGGCCATCTCTGCTCTGGCTCATCAATTCCAGCTTCAAAAGTTTATGAAGAAGACGGCATTCTGCAAATCTCGCCAGCTTCAACCAACCCAAAGTTCACCGACGAAGGTGGCTGGAACGTTGGTCGCGTTTGCGGACGTGATGACGCGCAAGGCCTCGTTGCTGGCAAATTCTTGGCTGCTCACTTCAAGGACAAGAAAGTTGCAATCATCGATGACAAGTCAGCTTATGGCAAAGGCTTGGCAGATGCGACACGTACAGCGATGAACGCTGCTGGTTTGAAGGAAGTTATGGCTGAATCAATCAATCCTGGTGAAAAGGATTATTCAGCTCTCGTTTCCAAGTTGAAGGATGCTGGCGTTGATGCCGTTTATATGGGCGGTTATCACCCAGAAGGCGCATTGATCCTGAAGCAAATGCGCGAACAAGGTTCAAAAGCTCAAATGCTTTCGGGCGACTCAATGAACAACGTTGAGTTCTGGACCATTGCTGGCGACGCTGCTGCCGGCATGATCTTCACTTTCGCTCCTGAGCCACGTACAAACCCTGCTGCCAAGGACTTGGTTGCCAAGTTCAAAGCTGCTGGCTTTGATCCAGAAGGCTACACACTTTACACCTATGCTGCGATCCAAATGTATGCAGCTGGCGCAACCGCCACAAAGGGCACCGACAATAAGAAGATTGCTGAATGGCTCCGCGCCGGCAACGTTGTAAAGACAGTTCTTGGCGACCTCTCGCTCGACAAAAAAGGCGACGTTAAGGATGCAAAATATGTTTGGTATAAATTCGACAAGGGCACCTATGCCGAAGACGATACCATTCAATAAGAAGTTGATTGCTTGAATTGGGCCTGCGTGAGTAACATCGCGCAGGCCTTTTTATTTGGAGTGACGGTTTTTGCGGCTCGCGTTTTCAATTTTATCTTTGGTTTTATGCGCTTCATTGGCACAGGCCGATATTGTAATTGGCGTGGCCGGGCCGATGACCGGACAGTATCAAAGCTTTGGCGAGCAGATGCTGCGCGGTGTTCAATCCGCCATCGATGAAATTAATGCACATGGTGGAATTTCTGGTGAATATTTGAAACTCGATCAGGGTGATGACGGCTGCGACGCGCGCAAGACAGAAGAAACCGCGCACAAGTTTGTGACTGATGGTGCTTCCGTTATCATCGGGCATTTTTGTTCGAACGCCGCATTGATTGGTGCCAAAATTTATGAGGCGGCTGGCATTCCCATGATTGCACCATCCGCCAGTCTTCCATCACTCGCTGATGGTGCCGGGTGGAATGTCATAAGGCTGGCTTCGCGCGATGATCACCAGGGCGATTTTGCAGCGTCGCGGATCAATCATGATTACGCAAATGGGCAAGTGGGCCTGCTTGACGACGGCAGCGCTTCAGCCAAAGCATTGGTCGCCCGCCTCACCGCAACTCTTGCCAAGCCCCCCGCCCTGACAATCAGTTTTAAACCTGACCAGTCAGATTTTTCCGGCCTGGTGAAAGAGGTGCAGGCCAAGAATATTGATATTATCTATTTTGCTGCCAATGCTGGCGATGCAGGGCGGATTGCTGCCGCGCTGGCACAGGGTGGTGTTTCTGCACAATTCTTCGGGCCAGATACAATACTTGCTGATGAATATGGCGCCAAAGCTGGTATGGCAAGTGAAGGTACGATGGCAAGTTTTTCGACTGACCCTCAATCCCACCACCGTGCTAAAGCGATGGTTGAAGCACTAAAAATTGCGGGTACGAATGCAGACGGCGCGACGCTGCCGAGTTATGCGGCACTTCAGCTCTATGCAACCGCAGCTGTGCAGGTTGGGCCGAAAAATGGGCATGCCATTGCAGATTGGTTGCGCTCTGGCACTTCCATTGAAACCGTTTTGGGTGACCTGAAATTTGACAAAAACGGAGAGGTGCAGCCGCCCCGGTTTACATGGTATAGGTGGTCAAATGGCAGCTACAGCGCTGAGACATTGAAGAAATGATTGGAAATTAGATGCGTGCATTTTTTGTGCAAATTAAGTGCGAACTTGGCAAATCCTACCAAGTGGCAACGGCAATTGCAGATGCTGAAATCGCCTCAGAGATTTTCTCGACTGCGGGTGAATATGATTTGCTGGTGAAGTTTTATCTCGGTGACGGAGAAGATATTGGCCATTTTATCGCCCAAAAAGTGCAAACAATTTCCGGCATCCGCGATACCTTCACGATTGTGACTTTTAAGGCGTTTTGAGGATCAGGACTCGCAACCCCACGACATTTTTGTTACACGGAGCCGAAATCAAACTTTAAGGCCTCCCATGATCCCCCGTTACTCTCGCAAAGAAATGACTGCCATTTGGTCGCCAGAAGCCCGCTTCAAAATCTGGTTTGAAATTGAGGCCCATGCGGCCGACCGAATGGCCGAGATGGGCACAATCCCCAAGGAAGCTGCGGCTAAAATTTGGGAAAAAGGGCGCGACGCCAAATTTGATGTGGCGCGCATTGACGAGATTGAAGCGGTTACGAAGCATGATGTGATCGCGTTCCTCACGCATTTATCTGAAATTGTTGGGCCAGAAGCTCGGTTTGTACATCAGGGCATGACATCCTCAGACGTTCTGGATACCTGTTTCAATATTCAATTGACGCGGGCAGCGGATTTATTGATCACGGATGTTGATGAGTTGCTCGCCGCATTAAAGAAGCGTGCGCTGGAACACAAGAACACCGTTTGCATCGGTCGCAGCCATGGCATTCATGCTGAACCCGTAACATTTGGCTTGAAGATGGCTTATGCCTATGCCGAATTTTTGCGTGCGCGTGAGCGACTGGTGATCGCGCGCAAAGACGTGGCCACTTGCGCAATTTCGGGCGCCGTTGGCACATTTGCCAATATCGATCCATCAGTGGAGGCGCATGTTGCTGCTAAATTGGGATTGAGTGTTGAACCCGTTTCCACGCAGGTTATTCCGCGCGATCGTCATGCGATGTTCTTTGCGGTACTTGGCGTGGTGGCAAGCTCAATCGAGCGTTTGGCAATTGAAATTCGGCATTTGCAGCGCACCGAAGTCTTGGAAGTGGAGGAGTATTTTTCACCTGGCCAGAAGGGTTCTTCTGCCATGCCCCATAAGCGCAATCCGGTCTTGACCGAAAACCTCACAGGCTTGGCGCGGTTGGTACGTTCAGCTGTCACACCCGCCATGGAAAATGTGGCGTTGTGGCATGAGCGTGATATTTCCCATTCATCGGTTGAGCGCGGCATCGGGCCAGACGCGACTGTGCATTTAGATTTTGCCTTGAAGCGCTTGGCGGGCGTGGTCGATAAGCTGTTGGTTTACCCCGAAAACATGAAGCGAAACCTGGACAGGCTGGGCGGCCTTATACATTCGCAACGTATCATGTTGGCACTCACCCAAAAGGGATTAAGCCGTGAAGATTCCTATGCCGCCGTGCAACGCAACGCGATGCCGGTTTGGCGGGGCGAAGGCAATTTCCTTGACCTGTTAAAGGCCGATAAAGAGGTTGCTGCTGCCCTGATCCCAGCCGAGCTCGAGGCCTTGTTCGACCTTGGCTATCACACCAAACATGTAGACACAATTTTTGCGCGCGTGTTTGGTTCGACTTGAGCTTTCACTTTAATCCAGCTAGATAAATTATTGATGTTAAAAACAGATTTGAATTCCCCTGCCGTGCAATCGGCTGTGACGATTACGACAACGCAAGAGCTTGCGGCGTTTTGCGCGCGCATGGCTGAAGAACAGTTTGTCACGGTTGATACTGAGTTTTTGCGCGAGACCACCTATTACCCCAAACTGTGCCTGATCCAGATTGCCGGAGCCGATGAAGCAGTACTGATTGATCCGCTGAGCGGTGAACTTGATCTCGCTCCATTTTTTGAATTGATGGCAGATAAAAAAGTCTTGAAGATTTTCCATGCTGCAAGACAGGATTTTGAGATTCTGATCCAGCTTTCAGGGGCTGTCCCCACCCCCGTCATCGACACACAAATTGCCGCCATGGTGTGCGGGTTTGGTGATCAGGTTGGATATGAAGCCATTGTACGCAAGCTGGTGGGCGCTGCCATTGATAAATCTTCGCAATTCACAGATTGGTCGCGCCGACCGTTGACGGCCAAACAGTCTATCTACGCGATTTCTGATGTCACACATCTCCGTGTGGTTTATGAAAAGCTGCGCACTCAACTACATGAAACCGGTCGCGAAGGCTGGCTTGATGATGAGATTGCCGTTCTCACTTCGCCCGCCACCTATAAGGTTGACCCGGAAGAAAGCTATAAGCGCATCAAAGCCCGCATTCAGAACAAGAAACAGTTTGGTGTATTGATGTCGATTGCGGCGTGGCGCGAGCGTGAGGCGCAATCGCGCAACGTGCCGCGCGGGCGTGTTTTGAAAGATGAGGCCTTGGCTGAAATCGCCATTCAAATGCCGCAGAAACCGGAAGCAATTAATGAGTTGCGCTTGGTTTCAAAGGGCACTGCAAATTCATCGATGGGCGCTGCGATTTTAAAAGCCGTGGCCGAAGGATTAGCACGTGATCCTAAAACCATTCCTGACTTCAAAGGCCGGAATGATGAAATGTCGGCAGCGGCGCAGGCTGCGGCTGAAGTTCTAAAACTGGCTTTAAAGGTCGCCTGCGAAAATGAAGGCGTGGCCCCAAAACTATTGGCCAGCGCATCAGAAATTGATGCGGTTGCGGTTGATGATAATGCCGATGTGCCCCTGCTCCATGGCTGGCGGCGCGAGGTCTTTGGCAACATGGCTTTGGACATCAAGCATGGTAAAGCCTGCATCGGCATGGAAAACGGCCGCGCTGTGCTGATCAAGCGCAATTAAGCGCCAATTAAGCCCAATCTGCGATGAGTTAATCCTCAAATCTTGATGCCGTGAGGAACTTGAATGTCCGATAATTCCGCTCGCTCCTATCGTTTTGCGATTCTGTTGGGGCTTCTCGTTACTGTCTTCATCGGCGGGGCCTATATCCACGACTTCGCACGGGTGCTCGGGGACCCTGACACTTTCTGGCACATTAAACTGGGCGGTGACATTATTTCCACCGGCCATTTCCCAACTATCGACAGCTATTCATACACTTACGCGGGCCAGCCATTCGTTTCTAAAGAATGGTTATCCGAGGTTCTGTTTGCAGGCGCGTTCAAAGCCTGGAGCTGGAATGGTGTAGTGT
>JAYVXY010000100.1:0-20162 GCA_043784785.1 Aestuariivirga sp.
GCCGTTTGTGCCATGGCCTCAATCAACAACACACCGGGCATCACCGGGCGACCCGGAAAATGGCCCTGAAAAAACGGCTCGTTCATTGTCACGTTCTTAAGCGCAATGCCTGACTCTTCGCCGTTCAGTTCAACGATCTTGTCGATCAGCAAAAATGGATAGCGATGCGGCAGCAACTTCATGATCCGCACAATATCAACGGTCTTTTTCGGCGCGGTTGTCGTGGCTTCAGTCATGATCATCCCTCAAAAAAAGTGGCGGCTGAAACATCAACCGCCACTATCATAATAACTGCTAATTTCAAAAGGTCTAGAAACGTGTGCCGATCGAGAAGCGGAAGTACTGCATGTCATCCGATGGTTGCTTGAGCACTGGATAAGCATATTCAAATTTGAGCTGACCGAATGGTGAATCCCAAATAACGCCTGCACCAACTGAGGCCCGCAAACCTGACTCATCAATAAACGTACAACCCGTTGGCACCGTACAGCCAATTTGCCCCGGATTAGACGCGCCAAACACCGTACCAATATCCGAAAACACTTCGCCCGACATGGCAAGCGCCTCTGGCAATCCCAGCGGGAACTGAGCTTCCACCGTACCGATGGCATAATCCAACCCGCCGATGCGGTCATGCCCACCAGCATTGTTAATTTGCGACGGGCCAACGCCCGAATTGGCGAAGCCACGCAAAGAATCGCCGCCCTTAAAGAAACGATCTTGCAGCGGCACCTCATTGCCAGCAATGCCCTGAATGTGGCCAGCATTGCCAGCAAATTTGACAACCACTTGATCGTCAAACAAAGGCACGAAAAACCAGCCATGAACTTCGGTTTTGGAGTAATAGGCATTGCCGCCGAGGCCTGCCAATTCTTCCACCACCTGCCCACGGAAACCAGAAGTCGGCTTAATTGGACTATCCAGATCATCATATGTGTAAGACGCCGAAATTGCTGATTTCCAGCTGTCGCCTGCTGTGGCGATCACCGCCGGCGAAGACGTCGATGGATTAATTCCCGAAATACTGCGATGCGCCAGATAATACTTGAAGTTCACACTTGAAAACTCATCAAGATCAAACCCGGTGCGAAGCGCACCGCCCACAACTGTACTCGAATAAGATGAAGCCGCCTGATTATCCGATGCCGTTGCAAACAAGTCAAAGCCAGCGGCAATCGGCATGCCCATGAAATAGGGATCAGTATAGCTGAAATCAATCTGTTGTTTCACGAAGCTCAATGTGGTGTTCAACCTGGCCTGCAGGCCTTTGCCAAACAGGTTACGCTCGGCCACCGAGACTGAACCAACAATCGCTTCAACTGACGAATAACCAATCGTGAATGTCAGTGAGCCAGTTGATTTTTCGGTCACATCAACAACAAGAACAATCTTGTCAGGCGCACTGCCGGGTTGTTCCTTGAAATCAATCTTGCTGAAAAAATCGAGCGCCGTCAGGCGGCGGCGGGCCCGTTCAATCAACGTGCGGTTAAACGCATCGCCTTCATAAAGCCGCAGCTCGCGCCGGATCACTTCATCGCGGGTGCGCGTATTGCCAACAATGTCTATGCGCTCAACATAAGCGCGCGTGCCTTCACTGATCTGATAGGTGATGTTGACGCTGTTGCTTGCCGGGTTACGATCAACTTTCGGCTCAACCTTGGCAAACACAAAGCCTTGATTGCTGGCTTCGAGTGTCAAGTTCTCAACCGACTTATCAACCTTGGAGGCGTTATATGTGTCGCCCACTCCGGTCTTCACAACCCTTGTCAGGCCTTTAGGATCAAGATTGGCATTGCCAACATCAACGGCCACATCAGCAACCGAATAGCGCGGGCCTTCTTCGATTGAAATATTGATTTCAAACGCACTGCCATCTGGCACCAGATGGGCATCAGCCGCAAGCACCTGAACATCGGCAAAACCATTTTTCAAATAGTATCGGCGCACCAATTCCTTGTCATATTCGAGTCGGTCAGCATCATAAGTATTGTTCCGCAGGAACGGGTTCCACCAGCTGCTTTGCTTGGTGACAAGAACACCACTCAAAGTATCGGCGCTGAAAGACTTATTGCCTGAAAAAGTTATGCTCTTAACTTCAGTCTTGCCATTTTCGGAAATCACAAACGCAATATTCACCCGGTTTTCGGGCAGGCGGATCAATTGCGGATCAACCTTCACATTGTAAAAGCCCTTGGCTTGATATAGGGCCAGAACCCGGCGCGTGTCGCTCTGGATGCGCGCCTTGGTGAAGATCATGCTTTCCTTGACTTCAACTTCCTTTTGCAAGGTTTCATCATCAATTTCGCTATTGCCTTCAAAGTTCACAACATTGATCAGCGGGTTTTCAACAACCCGAATAACAATAGCCGAACCGCGGCGAACAATATTAACATCTGCAAACAAACCAGTTTGAAACAAGGCCTTCAATGATTCGTCGATGCGGGCTGGCGTTGCTTCCTGCCCCTGCGTAAATTGAAGATAAGACAGCACAGTCTCGCGATCCACGCGCTGCGCACCTTCAATCACAATGCTGGAAACCGGTGCCGCAACACTGCTCTGCGCAGCAAAAAATGGCGCACCAACAGGCGCGACCAACGAAAACACTAAAACGAGAAGGCCAATCAGGCCATATTTCTTACGCATCAAATTGCCAATCTCAAACTCTACTTGCCGTCCTCAGAGTGCTTCGCCGCGTGTCGTTTTAACCATTTTAATCCACAATGCAAATGAAACCTTGGATCAATATCACCAACCAAAAACCTTGTTAACATAAGGTGATAGGTCGTTATTGGTTGCAAACAGCATCAACATCAGCATGGCTGATAAACCGATCCTGAAACTCCACTCCTGCGCAACTGGCCCCACCGGTTTTCCGAAAACAGCTTCAATTAAGTAAAATACCAAGTGTCCACCATCGAGCATTGGGATTGGGAAAAGGTTAACAAGACCGATACTCACGCTGATTAACGCAATAAATGTGATGAATGGCCATATCCCCATAGAGGCCGACTCGCCCGCCATTTGGGCCACACCAATGGGCCCATGCAATTGGTCTGACTTTTCTTTGCCAGAGAATATCTTGCCCACATAGCGCAACGTGGTGGTCGAAATAAACCAGGTGCGCTCAACGCCCTTGGCCACCGCTTGCACAGGGTTGAGCCGTTCGTAGCCTACCGGGTCTTTTGAAAACTCATGGATAATACCAATTTGGCTACTGTGTTGTTTGTGACCAGAATCATCAGTTTCTTCAACCACTTTTGGCACAATCGTCAGCTCTAACATTTGGCTGTTACGTTCAATCTTCAGATCAATTGGCGTGTTGCCCTGAAGAATCATGGCCTCGCGGATGTCCATGAAGCTGTGAATGGGTCTGCCATCAATGGCGCGAATATAATCCCCCTTCAACAATCCAGCGGCTTTGGCAGCGCCATCAGCCGTCACGTCATCAACACGCGGTTCATTGATTGGCGTGCCGACAAAACAGAACGCCGCCGCAAATATCAATATCGCCAGAATAAAATTAGCCAGAGGCCCTGCCGTCACGATGGCTGCCCGCTTCCACAAAACCGCGGCCTGCAAACTGCCGGGCGTTGGGTCAGATGTTACGCTCGGCATGCTCGCAGCATTGGCATCCCCCAGAAAGCGCACATAACCGCCCAAGGGAATCCAGCAGAATTTCCAGCGCGTGCCATGTTTGTCGTTAAAGCCAAAAATCTCGCGCCCAAAGCCAATCGAGAATGTTTCGATCTTCACACCGCACCAGCGCCCCACTTGGAAATGGCCATATTCGTGAACGAATACAATCACGATCAAGGCCAAAAAATAAGCCAGAATTGAAAAGCCAATACCTGCAAGACTAAACTGCATCATAACCGCAACGCCTCCAACGCTTATCCCCACTGCCCCGCTCGATTGATCAGCAATGGATATTTTTTATTCACTGATTGTTAACCACATAACACGCGCTTTGCGTCAATATTTCGGCAATATGGTTACCAGAGCAAAAGGCCCGCAGCCGGGCTTGCGGGGTTGTGGACAAACCCAATAATGGCGGCGCCCACAACCACGGCGCTCAAACCATCAATTCGGTCCAAAATGCCACCATGGCCTGGAATCAAATTGCCCGAATCCTTTACCCCGTAATGTCGCTTGAAGGCGCTTTCAAAAATATCGCCGCCCTGCTCCACAACCGCAAAGAGTGCGGCCAATCCGGCGAGCGGCCAAACCCCAAGGCCCGAAAAATAAGAAACGCAAATTGAAGCCAACACAGCTCCAAATATGGCCCCTGCCATTCCAGCCCAAGTCTTCTTTGGTGAAATCCGAGGTGCCATTTTCGGGCCGCCAATGATGCGCCCAAAAAAATAGGCCATCACATCTGCCGACCACACAATCACCATGCACCAAACCACTGCCAAGAATCCAAAATCCAGACTTCCGCGAATGAGATCAAAACCAAGAATTGGAAGGCCAATATAAGCAATGCCGATCAAGGTCCAAAATCCGGGATTCATTTTGCGTTGAATGAGCAATGCGACAAGTGTCAAAAATAACAGGAAAATCACAACCTGTCCCGGCGCACCGACAACAAAAGCGATTGCCGCAAGATAATGGACCAAGAGTTGAGTCCTGCTTCCGGCAAAACTGATTTGCACCCATTCTCGCGCCATCAAGATGCCAAGCACAGCGAGAAACCCGGTGAACAACACACCGCCCCGCCAAACCACAAAAAGCACCACAGGCACCAACACCACAGCCGATAATGTTCTGATGCCTAAATCAGCCCATTTTGAAACCGGCTTGTCATTCATGCAGTTTGTACTTTCACGCCACCAAAGCGGCGCTCCCGTGCGTTGTATTCAGCAATGGCCCGCGCAAAAATTTCAGCATTAAACTCTGGCCAAAACTCAGGCACAAAAACAAATTCAGTATAAGCACATTGCCAAAGCAGAAAATTTGAAATCCGCTCTTCGCCGCCGGTGCGGATCAGCAAATCCGGATCAGGCATGCCCGCTGTATCCAAATGTTGCGCCAGCACATCAGCATCAATTTTTGCGGGATCAACTTCACCTGATTGAACCAAGCCCGCAATCTTTTGCACAGCCCGCGCCAATTCTTGGCGGCTGCCATAATTAAACGCAACCACAAGCTTCAGCTTTGTATTTGACGCGGTCAGCCGCTCGGCATCCTCCAACATCTTGACCAGTTTGGATTCAAGATTATTGCGATCACCGATGATCTTGATATGTACACCAGCGGCATGAAGCTCGGCCACATCCTGGCTGATGAAGCGCCGCAAAAGCTCAAGCAAAAACAACACTTCAGTTTTAGGACGCGACCAGTTTTCGGTGCTGAACGAATAAATCGTTAGATATTCAATACCAAGATCAGATGCTGCACGAACCGCGCGCCTTAAGGCTTCAATGCCCGCCTTGTGCCCGGCAGATCGGGGCAGACCGCGCGCAGCAGCCCAACGACCATTGCCATCCATGATAATGGCTACATGGCGGGGGTTGGAAGATTGCAGCACACTCGACATATTGAAAACTCAAACCTGCAGGATCTCAGCTTCTTTCAGCTTTAATGTGGCATCCATGTCCTTGATCATGTCATCGGTCATTTTTTGAACTTCAGCCGATTTGTCTTTCAAATCATCTTCGCTGATTTGCTTGTTCTTTTCCAAAGCTTTCAACTGGTCCATGCCATCGCGGCGCACATTGCGCACAGCAACGCGGCCTTTCTCAGCATAAGTATGCGCCACCTTCACCAATTCCTTGCGTCGATCTTGGGTCAAATCCGGCATGCGCAGGCGAATAACCTGCCCCTCAGTTTGCGGGTTCAGACCTAAGTTAGAGGTCTGAATGGCTTTTTCAACCGCAATCACCAAGCCTCTGTCCCACACGCTGATTTGCAACATGCGAGGCTCTGGCACAGTCACCGACGCACATTGCGAAATCGGCATCTTGGCACCATAGGCATCGACCATAACGGGGTCGAGCAAACTGGTTGATGCACGCCCTGTGCGCAAACCGCCAAAATCATGTTTGAGAGATTCGATTGCACCCGTCATGCGGCGCTTAATATCTGCGGCATTGAATTCAGGAAGCAGAGCCATTTGATTTAATCCTTTGTCACTAAAGTAAACTGGCCAGAACCTTTGAGAACGCGCTCAACATTTCCGGCCTCGCGAATGGAAAATACAACTACCGGAATCCCATTATCCCGCGCAAGAGCGATTGCGGCAGGATCCATGATCCGTAAATCCTTGGTTAGAATATCGCCAAATGTGATTTTATCAAAACGCTTGGCTTTTTTGTCTTTTTTAGGATCCGCCGAATAAACCCCATCAACACTGGTGCCCTTCAACAACGCATCGCATTTCAGCTCTGCTGCACGCAAGGCAGCACCCGTGTCGGTTGTGAAAAATGGCAATCCGGTGCCCGCCGCACAAATCACCACCCGACCCTTTTCAAGATGATGAATCCCCTTGGCCGCAGAATAGGTTTCACACACTGAAGGCATGGCAATGGCCGAGAGCATCCGCGCGTCAACCCCCTTAGAATTGAGAACGCCTTGCATGGCCAGCGCATTCATCACCGTGGCCATAATGCCCATATGATCGGCCGAAACCCGATCCATGCCCTTGGCCGCACCCGCCAACCCGCGGAATATATTGCCGCCACCGATCACCAGAGCAACCTCAGCTCCGGCATCGACGCAGGCAATCACCTCTTCGGCCATGCGCCCCACCGTTTTGAGATCGATCCCAAACGGCTCGGGCCCCATCAAAACTTCACCAGAGATTTTGAGGAGTATGCGTTTGTATTTTTGTTTGGCCATGGCGTGATGCTCGGGTTCAAGTGCGGTAATGGGCTGTTTAGACCAGTTCTGACGATTCGCTTTTAATCATCAGTTAACGCTATGGCACACCGCCCTGCGAGGCAATCGCAGAACTTAAACTAAAAGTAAGAATGACCAACGAACATAACCCAAAAACGGGAGAGGTGATCATGGCAAAATTCTTGTTTAGCCCCTCTGGGCGCATCGGTCGGGGCAAATGGTGGTTAGGCCAGCTGTCAGGCATCATTATTTTGGTCGGGGGCCTGTTTTTGGCCAGCGCGCTTGTCGACCACAGTCGCGAAACTGAACATATCGCTGATCTGCCGATCATCCCGACAATACTGTTTGGCATATCCTTTCTTGCAATTATCTGGATCAATATCTGCACCACAATTACGCGCTATCACGACCGCAACAAATCAGGCTGGTGGTATTTCTTCGGCTTTATCCCATTGATCGGTCCCATCTGGCAATTGATTGAATTGGGATTCCTTAGCGGCGATGTCGACGACAACGAATTTGGTCCAGGACCAGGATTTGACATTTCCGACGATATTGAACGCCTCTCCGGAATTCAATCACCCATGGCAAAGCCAGCTTGGCAGCCAGTGGGCGTAACGCCAGCTAAACCTTCACCCGCACCAGCCTTTGGCCACCCCCCAAAGCCCATGTTCGGCGCCCGGTAAATCGGCAACCTAACCAACAGCCCGATCAGCCTTCAGAACAGCTTGGTTATCATTCGTCTCGAGCTTTTCGCCGAGCACATGATCAATCATGGCGCGCCAATCGGCAGGCAAATCGCCCCAATCAGGCAAGCCAGAGGTGGCAGCCTCCAACATCGCCTGCGAAGGCTCGCGCAACACTTCCAATGTAGCGCGTGCCGCAGCCATATACGCTTGCCAATCCTCAGAACCGTCGCTCTCGGCAATAGCCTTCGCGATACGCACCAACATTGGATCGACTGTTTCAGATTTCATAAATCCACCTTCGATGCCCTAAAAGACGACAACGAGAAATTGACTCAAACGCATTGGACTCTGTCACTTAGTCTTGCACAAAAGAAAACAGCGAGCAAATGCTCTTTGCCCGCTGTGGATGGTCGATTTATCTGAGATTTATTGGCCGGACATCTTTGCCACTTCCGCAGCAAAATCGTCTTCAGCCTTTTCGATGCCCTCGCCCAACTGCATGCGCACAAAGCCCGTCAATTTGACAACGGCGCCAGCTTTCTTGGCGATGTCTTCAAGCGCTTGTGTTACAGTCTTGGAACCATCATGCACATAAGCTTGTTCGAGCAAGCAGTTTTCCTTGGCATAAGACTTGAGGCCTGAGGCCACAATTTTTTCCATTACATTGGCAGGCTTGCCAGCGTTCTTTTCTTCGAGAACGGCAACTTCGCGGGCCAAAACTTCCTTCGGCACAGAATCAAGGCTGAGCGCAATTGGGTTTGTAGCTGCAATGTGCATGGCCAACATGCGGCCAAAGCCAGCCAGCTCGTCCTTGTTGCCAGTCGATTCAAGAGCCACAATCACGCCGATCTTGCCCATGCCCGGGGCAATTTGATTATGCACATAAGACCCAATGGCACCATTGGAAACAGTCAAAGCAGCGGCGCGCCGCACGGTCATGTTTTCACCAATGGTGGCCACCATTTCAGCCACATATTCCGCCACCGCATGTTTGCTGTCGGGGAAATGCATCACTTTCAAAGCTTCGGTTGAGCCGTGCGCCATCAAGGCGAGTTTAGAAATTTCAGCGACCATGGCCTGGAACTTTTCGTTGCGGGCCACAAAGTCGGTTTCCGAGTTCACTTCAACCAATGCGCCGGTCAAGCCCTTCACGCAAAGGCCCACAAGACCTTCAGCCGCCACGCGGGTTGATTTCTTGGCTGCCTTGGCCAAGCCTTTGGCACGCAGCCAATCAACCGCTTCTTCCATATTACCATTGGTGGCAGCCAAGGCCGCCTTGCAATCCATCATGCCCACGCCAGTCTTTTCGCGCAGGTCTTTCACCATGCCAGCAGAAATGTCAGCCATGTCAAACCTCTTGAGTAAATGCCAAAACGGGCCCGCAACCACTGCAGGCCCGATAAATCACGTAAAACTTAAGCTGGAAGTGCTTCAATAATGGGTTGCTCGGCCGCACCAGCATCAACACTTGAATGATGTTGCGATTGCTCGATGCCAGCAAGAACGGCGCGTGCAATCAAATCGCAATACAAGGCAACAGCGCGTGCTGCGTCATCATTGCCTGGGATTGGATAGTTCACACCATGTGGATCAGAGTTCGTGTCAATGATGCCAACAACCGGAATGCCCAAACGATTGGCTTCCTTGATCGCATTGGCTTCCTTGTTTGTATCGATCACAAACAACAAATCAGGCACACCGCCCATATCCTTGATGCCGCCCAAGGCTTTCTCAAGCTTTGTCTTTTGGCGGGCCATGTCGAGAAGCTCACGCTTCTTCAGGCCCTGTTCTTGCCGTGCGACCTTGTCGTCGATCTGACGCAGGGTCTTGATCGAAGCTGAAATGGTTTTCCAGTTGGTGAGCATGCCGCCCAGCCAACGTGCATTCACATAATATTGCGCGCAGCGCTTGGCTGATGCTGCAATTTCTTCGGCAGCCGAACGCTTGGTGCCCACAAACAATACGCGGCCGCCCTTGGCCACTGTATCTGTGACCAATTGCAAGGCGTTGTGCAACAAAGGCACAGTTTGCGACAGGTCGAGAATGTGAATGCCATTGCGCGAACCATAGATGTATGAAGCCATCTTGGGGTTCCAGCGATGTGTTTGATGTCCGAAATGAACGCCTGCTTCCAAGAGCTGACGCATCGTAAAGTTGACTGTAGCAGCCATAATAGTTTCCTTCTCCGGTTAATCCTCCGCAGATGGTGTGACCGCATTATGCGGACCGGAAGGAACAATGCTATGAGGGGAAATCGCTTTCCCGTGCAAGGTTCCAACACCTGCGTGTGACGTTGAACGAGGCGGCGTTAGCAGGCCGCACCACAGAAGTCAAACCGACCATGTCATAAAACTTTTATATGGGCGTTGCTGAGTAATCTCCAAGTTGAATTTAATTTTCAACTCAAATTTCAGACGGGGAGCGATGATGACAGATGTAACCGCGGATAAAGTGGGTGGGACGCGCCACAACCCAAAGCCCAATCTCGATCAGGGTATGAGTATGCTAGGCTTGATCGCATTTTTAGGAGTGATGGGCTTAGGCCTGCTCTACACAGCCTATAGCATTTATGGCGACATGGTCGAATCGGGCACAACCGTGCGCACCGCCTTGCCTTTCATTCTTTTGGGCGTTGCCCTCATTGTTGCCTTGGGCTTTGAGTTTGTGAATGGTTTTCACGATACAGCCAACGCCGTTGCTACAGCAATTTACACCCATGCCATGCCTGCAACCTTTGCCGTTGTTTGGGCCGGGTTTTTCAATTTTCTCGGGGTGTTGTTTTCAACCGGTGCCGTGGCCTTTGGTATTCTATCTTTGCTGCCCGTTGAGTTGATCTTGCAAGTGAACGGCAATGCCGGTTTCGCCATGGTGTTTGCCTTGTTGATCGCCGCTATCTTGTGGAACCTTGGCACCTGGTATCTTGGTCTTCCAGCATCCAGCTCACACACCCTGATTGGTTCAATCATTGGCGTGGGCGTTGCCAATGCTCTGATGCATGGCCTCAGCGGCACATCTGGCGTTGATTGGGGCAAAGCCACTGAAATTGGACAGTCATTGCTGATATCGCCACTGATCGGCTTTGCCGCAGCGGCCGCTTTGTTCTTCCTGTTGAAGCTTCTTGTTAAAGTTCCAGCACTTTACAAAGAACCACAAGGCAACCAACCGCCACCTTGGTGGATCCGCGGTTTGCTGATCCTGACCTGCACCGGCGTATCTTTTGCCCATGGTTCGAATGATGGTCAAAAAGGCATGGGCCTGATCATGCTCATCCTCATCGGTACGGTTCCAACGGCTTATGCGCTGAACCGTGCAATGCCAGACAGCGAAGTGATCCACTTTGTCGAAAATGCCAAGAAAGCTTCGGCAGCAATTATGCTGAAATCGCCTGGTGCAGCAGCCGTTGCTGATCCACGCCAAGCGCTGAAATCTTATGTTGCAGAACATAAGATGACTGATGCAACTTTGCCTGCACTTGCTGGCCTTGTAACCCAAATCTCTGATCAAGTTGCAAGCTACAAGACCTTGGCAAAGGTGCCCGCCGAAGTCGTTGGCAACTCGCGCAACGATATGTATCTCGCATCTGAAGCCATTCGCTTCTTGGGCAAGGACAAAGCCTCAAACTTGACCAAGGACGATATCGCCACCCTCAACACCTTTAAAAAGTCGTTGGATGGCGCCACAAAATTCATCCCATTCTGGGTGAAGGTCACGGTTGCTCTGGCTTTGGGCCTTGGCACCATGGTGGGCTGGAAGCGTATTGTGGTAACCGTCGGTGAAAAGATCGGTAAAACCCACATGACTTATGCCCAAGGTGCATCGGCTGAAATCGTTGCCGCGGCCACCATCTTCGGTGCTGATGCTCTGGGCCTGCCTGTATCCACTACCCACGTTCTATCGTCGGGTGTTGCAGGTGCGATGGCAGCCAATGGATCAGGCCTGCAATGGTCGACAATCCGCAACATGCTGCTGGCTTGGGTGCTGACATTGCCCGTGGCCATCATGTTGTCAGCATCGCTGTTCTTCGTGTTCAGCAGCCTGTTCTGATTTCCGACGGGTCCGTTGGAAAACAAGGTCGACACCAAACAACGCATTGTGACTCCAAATCACAATGCGTTATTATATTCAAACATAGCTCAGTCGACGGGTTTGGTGTGGGCCTATGATTTTGACACATCCGGTCACGTCAAACCGATTGATGTCGAAAAGCCTCCGAAACTCTCAAAACCCAAAGGCGCATTTCATTGGCTGCATTTTGATCTGGTCGATGCCCGTGCGATCGCTTGGTGCGAGGCCCAAGCGAACCTTCCTCGCGAAGTCTGGCAAATCCTGCATGACCGGGATGCCAGCCCCCGCCTCTATGTCGAAGCAGGTCAGCTCTGCGGCATGCTTCCTGATTTTGCCCGCAACTCTGATTCCAGAAACGCCGAGCCGAGCTACCTCCACGTCGTTATGGCGAAGAATTGGATTGTAACAGGGCGCAGACACCCGTTGCAGGGTATTCGAAACTTGCGTGATAATTTGGTGAAGGGCCAAGTGATTGCAACGCCAGCCGCACTTTTAGAGGCGATGGTGAACAGTCACATCGCCGATGTTGCAAAGCTCATTCAGGATATTGCCAACCAGACCGACACCATTGAAGACCGTATCATCTCAAGGTCTGATACGGCAGGAACGGCTGAAATTGGTGGCTTGCGGCGCAAGATTGTAACCATCCACCGCGAGCTTAAACAGCTGCATACAATTTTTCGTGACATCAAACATGATGACAAAGCCGAAAAGGTCTATGAAGGGCTGGAGGAACTGGTTACGCGCACCGACCGCAAAGTCGAAATGCTGAATGATGAAATTCACGCCATTCAAGACCGGGCCCGCTTGCTGCAAGAGGAAACCTCAGCTCTCGTCGCAGCATCAATCAATAACAGCCTTTACATCATCTCTCTGATTTCAGCCCTGCTTCTGCCACCTTCGGTGATCTTTGGCATGTTCGGCATGAATGTAGGTGGCGTTCCGCTGATAGCCGAACCAACCGGCTTTATCATTGTAACTTTGGCGGCCATTGCCTCATCAGCCTTTGTCTATTGGCTGCTCTGGCGCCAACGCAAGCGCACTTAAAAACCTTTAGGGTGCATCGTGGCAAAATCCACTTCTGCTTCATAGGCCGCACAAACCCGCAAAACCCGAGCATCTTCAAACATGCGCCCCACAACATGCAACCCCACCGGAAGCCCAGCCTTGGTGAAACCGCAAGGCACCGAGGCCGCTGGCTGTTGCGTGAGGTTAAAGGGATAGGTGAAGGGCGTCCAATTCACCCATTTGCCATGATTATCCGGGTCAGCCGGTTGCAGCTTGCCCGCCTCAAAAGCCGGGATCGGCAATGTCGGGGTAATCAGCGCGTCGTACTTTTGCATAAAACCGCGCATCTGCGCGCCCAATGCGCCACGCTGCATGGTGGCCTGTTGAATGTGCTCAACTGTAATGCTGCGCGACTGTTCAACAACATCAGCCAAGGCCGGATCAAGCAGCGCTAATTTATCTGGTGGCAGCCCGCCAAGCGCAGCCCTGGCCCCCGCCCACCACAACACGCGGAACATTTCGGCAGGGTCTTTAAAGCCCGGATCAATTTCCACAATTTTGGCACCCAGCGAACGCAACACTTTCACAGCCGCCTTCACCAGTTTGGCCACTTCCGGGTTCACATTCACATAACCAAGATTAGGCGAGTAGGCAAAAGTCATGCCCTTCACACCACGCTCCAGCTTGGCCAGATAATCAACATCACTAAATGGCAATGAATGCCAATCGCGCGCGTCAGGCTTGGTGATTTCATTCATCATCAAAGCGGCATCAGCCACATTGCGCGTCATTGGCCCGATATGAGCAACCGTGCCAAAGGGCGAAAGCGGCCAAGCGGGCACCCGGCCAAAACTGGGCTTCAACCCAAAAGTTCCGGTAAACCCTGCTGGAATGCGAATGCTGCCGCCACCATCCGTGCCCAATGCCAAAGGTGCATAACCCGCAGCCAGAGCTGCCGAAGAACCGCCGGAAGATCCGCCTGGTGTGGTCGAAACATTCCAAGGATTGCGAGTAATTCCCGAGAGCGGTGAGTCGGTAACCCCCTTCCAACCAAATTCAGGTGTGGTGGTGCGGCCGACAAAAACACAGCCCGCCTCCCTTAACCTCGCCACACTTGGGGCATCATCGCGCCAATCTTGTGCTGGATTAACCGTCTTGGAACCGCGCAAATTGGGCCAATTTTTGGTCATGAGAATATCTTTGATCAAGGCCGGAACGCCATCCAACGGGCCCAAAGCTTCGCCTTTATGCCACCGCCGTTCGCTCGCATGCGCTTGTTTTAATGTGGTTTTCTCATCAATTAGGCTCATGGCATTAATCGCACTCTCGTGCTTGGCCATTTGCGCGAGTGACGCTTTAGCCACTTCGACAGGTGAAGCTTTGCCCTTGGCATAAAGCTTGTGGAACTTTGTGGCGGCAAGCCAGTTTAGATCAGTAGACATTCACAACAATCCCCAATTTCCGCCCACAATAGGAGAAAACCGCGTCACAATCATCTGCCAAATTACACTCTAAGATAAACGGCAGATGAACGGCGCATTCAGGCCCGGTTCCAATTGGGATCGCTATTCTCTCCTCAACATCGAAACATAAGGGAGACAAAAAATGATCCGCTACACACTTTTCGTCCTGACCGTCCTCGGAACCGCCGCTACTGCAATCGCCAGCGTATCGCCTGCCAATTCATTGGTGATGAGCAACCCGAAGAACATGAGCGTGTTCTACAAGACCGATGCTTCGCCACTAGCAGCGCCGATCATTCTGGAACAATGCGCCAAGGAAGATTGCTCAGATACACCACAGAATTCATGAACAAAGGTCTGTCCGTAACGCCCCCACGGATAGACTTTTCGGAACCGGGGCAAAAATCAAATGCCGATCTCAACACCCCGCCCCCGCAACTAAGATCAGCAAACGTTCAAGCTCCGGTTCCAAATCTATTTCGTTTCACTTTCTCCCGTTTTACTTTCCCCAAGCCAATGGTCCCCTGCAAGTTTCCATCGGCCAACTCAAAACCCCAGCCCTCCCCCGGCTGGGGTTTTTTTATTAGAAAATTTGAAAGCGTTAACTTCTGGAATTGGATAAACTTGTCTTAAAGTTGCAATCCTGCAAATAGAAAGATCGGGGCGCGTGCAAACCCCTGCGTTCGTCAAAAGTATCGTTGTGATGTAATTTGATAAAACCTCGAGCCAAGCAAACTCCAGCGATCGTTGCGGATGTGAATATTTCGATATTCACAACGCTGGATAATGTGATGTCTGAATGGCAGGCATTGGAAGAGCACAGCTTCTGCAGCTATTATCAGTCATTTGAGTGGTGCCAAGCGTAGTTGAAAACCATCGGCACAAAATCAAACATTCATTCCGTCATCGTGCTTGGAAAATCAGCAATAGGCGAAACCCAATTCTCCCCCGGTGACTACGTATTGCGCAAATCAATCGCATGGGCTTGCGAGAATAATTTGGAGTTCTACGATTTTTCCAATGGCCACTCTGCCTATAAAGAAATCTGGGCCAATGAAGAGGTGAACCTCTATGACTATTTTGCCGCTAAAACCTTAAAGGGCTTGCCACTTGCCGCATTCTTTGTGCTCTATTTTTCAATCAAGCGCGTGATCAAAAAAAACACCGCTTTTGAAGTCCTTCTTTTCCCAAACCCGCAAACTGCTGCGCGGCAAATAGCTCGCAACTAGGGCAACAACACCACACTCTCTTGCTCATTAGGATCCGTGCGGGCAATCAAGGCTTTGGCGGGCTTATCTGTTGGATTATAGGGTTGGTGCGGCACTCCGGCGGGAATGTAAACATAATCGCCCTGCTCGACCCGCGAGGTGAATTCCAAATTCGGTCCATGATGAAATTCCGTAACGCCTTCCTGCATGTAAATCGCGGTCTCATGTTTTTCATGATAATGCGGCTTGGCCTTGGCACCCGGCGGCATCACCAGCATATGCATGCAAATTCCATCACTGCCGGACGACTCGGCTGAAACGCCACTAAAATAGTTCAGACCCTGCTTGCCTAGAAAGCCTTCACCACCCTTGATCACTTTGCATTGCTTCATCGCCAGTTCCTCAAATCTTGCGGGCCATAGTTAGACCATCACCAATCGGCAGCATCACCATCTCGACACGCCCATCATCCTTGATCTTGCTATTCAGTGCGCGCAAGGCATTCGTGTCAGCATCCTGCTCCTTGGGGTCCACCACAGCACCACTCCACAAAACATTATCAATCAACACCACGCCGCCTGAACGCAGCAGTTTGAGACAGCCTTCATAATAGGCATCATAGCCAGATTTATCAGCATCAATGAAAGCCAGATCAAAACTGCCTGCACCCCCCTTGTTTAACAAGTCAGCAATCGCCGATGTGCCGCCATCCAGCCGCAGGGTGATGCGATCAGCCACGCCGGCTTTTTTCCAGAAGCGCTGGCCAATGGCCGTCCATTCCGCACTCACGTCCACAGCCGTGATCTGCGCCCCACTGCCCAGTGCCATTGCCAGCGATGAATAGCCGGTAAACGTGCCAATTTCGAGAATGCGTTTTGCCCCCATCAGGCGCACCAGCATACCCATGAACGCACCCTGCTCGGGCCCGATCTGCATGTCGGGTGATGTTGTGGCCCGCGCCGTTTCAGCCCGAAGCTCGGCCAACACCGGGGCTTCACGGTAGGCGCAAGCACTGTAATACTGATAGAGTGTGGGCGTAAAATTGATTGTTGTGCGTGACATGATAGACCTTCCTGTAACCTATAATAGAATGGTTGTTCCGCGCTGTCGAATATGGGAAAAGCCGCCATGCTCTTGCGTGCTCAAATCCAAAACTCACTGAAGATCAATGCAGCTTTCCGCTGGGAAACGGCAGCAGGATTGGTTGAATATCCCCAAGCGGTTGCCCGCATGGAAGCCGAAGTGGCAGCCATTGCCGCCGGCGCACCAGAGTTGATCTGGCTGGTTGAACATCCACCAATCTACACAGCGGGCACCAGCGCCAAGCCCACTGATCTGGTTGACGCTAATCGCTTTCCGGTTTTTCAAACCGGTCGCGGCGGGCAATACACCTATCATGGCCCCGGCCAGCGCGTTGCTTATGTGATGTTGGATCTCAAAAAGCGCGGCAATGATGTGCGCGCCTTTGTGGCTGGCCTTGAAACTGTCATCATCAACACATTGGCGGCGTTCGGAATCATTGGCGAACGCCACGAAGACCGTGTGGGAGTATGGGTCAGGCGTGGTGCCCAAGAAGATAAAATCGCAGCGCTGGGCATTCGCGTACGCAAGGGCATCACCTTTCACGGGCTAAGCATCAATCTCAATCCTGATCTCAGCCATTTCACCGGCATCGTGCCCTGCGGTGTGGTCGAACATGGTGTAACCAGTTTTGCCGATTTGGGTTTCAACACGAAAATGGCAGAACTTGATGACGCTTTGTACCAACAGTTTGCTGCGCAATTTATGGATGGATTATAATGGATAGGCTCAGCCTTTTCGGCCTCGTCGCTGTTTCAATGATGTTGATTACCTACACGCTGGAACAACGCAGCCACTGGTATGTCCTGCTATTTGCAATCGCTTGCGCGCTTGGCTCGACTTACGGCTTTCTGCAAGGCGCTTGGCCCTTTGGTTTGGTCGAGGCTGTGTGGGCCTTGATTGCGCTTAAACGCTGGAACGACCGCCGAAATACTTCACTTTAATAGTGCCTCTGCTGCGGCGGGCAATGGGCCATAACCATTTTCTTTCAGAAAACTGGCGAGGCCTTTCAAAATCGGAATTGGCTTTAATTTGTCGGCTGGGCAATCGTCGATTTTTTGGCCAGTGGTGCATTCCTGCGGGCCAAATCCAGTGTCTTGCTGCATATTTTTGGCGGCCGTTCCCCAGGCACTATCACCCTCACCCAGCCTAATTTTTTCGGCCACCCAGCCAGCTAGAAATCCATTCTCTTTCCACAATTCAGGGCGCAGTTTGGCTTCAAACTCAGTGCCCGCCAGTTCTTGCTTCAAACGCTTTTTCATGGCTGGCTCTTCGGTCACGTCGTCAACACTGCCATTGCGCAATTTGGCAATACGCAAGGGCGCAATTGATACGGCATAAGAATCAAATGCATAAAGAAAATTATTATCCACGCTCAGCAATTCCTGCGCGCCATCACCATCAACATCTTCAAACCAATAGCCGTCGCCATCCAGCGTCGCGCCATCAATCATCGACCACCCGGCATTTTGCGAAGCTTTAAACACGAACCACGTCTTGGTGCAGCAATGTGCACCACCGGAATAGCGCGTGAAAACCAGCTGTGGCACTTCCAATTTGGGATCAAGCTTTACAACAGCAACACCAGGCGATTGTGGGCTGAATTCACCTTCCTTATCGACCACAAAGGTGAAATCCGTGGCCCCTTTGAAGCCACCGGTAACAGTCGTGGTTGCCACAGCATCGGAAACTTGGTCAAGCTTGGCTTCAAATGAATAATCACCCGCCGAAAGCTTTGCGGGTTTACCGACTTCATAATGCGTCCAATTGGTGCCTTGGTCGGCTTGGCTCCACACAATGCCTATATATTTTTCGCCAAGTGACAGCAGAGCATCCTTTGGTAAATCAGGAATATTCTGATCGTTTTTCTTCAATTGTTGGATTGAGGTAGCAGCATAAGGCCCTAATACAACGCCATAATATCCACTTGTTGATGAGACAACTTTGGCACCATCATCAACATATCTAAATTCCCGCGCAATGCCGATGGCCGTATCGAGATCTTGGCTGGAAGCAATGGCCAGCCAGCGCTTGTTACCTTTTTGCAGCAGCGATTCTGCTTGCCCTGCCTGCGCCATAATGGCCAAAAGGCCCAAAGACAAAGCTGCAAATTTGCGCATGAAAACCTCTTGACCTGAACAATCGATGATTTGAACCCTATCAAAGCAAATTGTTGTTCAAGAACACAGCATTTGCCCTGATAGCGCAACTCCGCTAAAGCGCGCCCATGAGAAGCTTAACATGAACAAACATGTCCCGAAAGTTGGTTTGGTGCAACTGGGTTGTCCCAAAAACCTCGTTGATTCCGAACGCATTCTCACAAGCTTGCGCGCCGAAGGCTATAGAATCGCGCCCGGCTATGAAGATGCTGATGTGGTGATCGTCAACACTTGCGGATTTCTCGATAGTGCCAAGGCCGAAAGCCTTGCAGCCATTGGCGAAGCCATGGAAAAAAACGGCCGCGTGATCGTCACCGGCTGCTATGGCATCGAAGCCGACACGATCAAGAACGCCCACCCGAACGTACTCGCAGTCACTGGCCCACACCAATATGAACAAGTGGTGGCCGCTGTGCATGAGGCGCTGCCGCCCATGCATGACCCGAAAATGGATTTGGTGCCGCCGCAGGGCCTGCACCTCACGCCACGCCATTATGCCTATTTGAAAATCTCCGAAGGCTGCAATAATCGATGCTCCTTCTGCATCATCCCGTCGATCCGTGGTGATCTCGTGTCGCGCCCCATGGCTGCGGTTCTGTATGAAGCCGAGCGCTTGGTAAAAGCCGGCGTGAAGGAATTGCTGGTCATCAGCCAGGACACATCGGCTTACGGCGTGGACATCAAATACGCCGAGTCAAAATATAAGGGCCGCGAAGTGCGTGCCAAATTTTATGACATGGCCAAGGAGCTGGGCGATCTCGGCGCATGGGTGCGCATGCATTATGTTTACCCCTATCCGCATGTGGATGATGTGATCCCGCTCATGGCCGAAGGCAAAATCCTGCCCTATCTCGACATCCCTTTCCAACACGCTTCACCGACCGTGCTCAAAGCGATGCGCCGCCCGGCCAACCAGGAAAAGGTTCTGGAACGCTTGGCCAAATGGCGCGCCATCTGCCCCGACATCGCCATCCGTTCAACCTTCATCGTCGGCTTCCCCGGTGAAACCGATGCAGATTTTGAATATCTGTTACAGTGGATGCAGGAAGCAAAACTCGAACGCGTCGGTTGCTTCAAATATGAACCTGTGTCGGGCGCCAAAGCCAATGATTTAGGCCTGCCGCAAGTGCCAGACTCTGTGAAGGCCGAACGCTATGACCGCTTCATGGAAGCGCAACAAGAAATCTCCGCCAAGATTTTCCAATCCAAAGTCGGCCGCGAGATTGATGTGCTGGTCGATGAAATCGACACCGAGAACGACGAAGCCATCGCCCGCAGCCCATGGGACGCCCCCGAAATCGACGGCAACGTGTTTATCCCCGGCGGAACAGATTTGAAACCCGGCGACATGGTGAAAGTGAAGATTGTTGAAGCAGAGGAATATGATTTGGTGGGGATGCGGGTTTAAGCCGCCATCGCCAAGAGCCCTGTCATTGCCGGATTTATTCCACTGCTGTCCGCTAAAGCGGGGACCCCCAAGGCTGTCATCACCGGACTTGTTCCGGTGATCCATTTCTCAGCGTCACGGATGTTTATGGCAGCGAAGCTGCATTGACTAGTAGCCGCCGTCATTGATATGGACGGGTATTTCTGAATCACTGTCGCTGATCAGCAGCGATGGAGGTGATTCGTGGCCGGGAAAGAGATTGCCGT
>JAYVXY010000101.1:0-6763 GCA_043784785.1 Aestuariivirga sp.
GAACTGATTACGGTGGGTGTTCTTGCGGCCATCGGCGGAGCAGAACCGCAACTGCGCATCCACCTTGAGGCGGCACTCAATGTTGGAGCTGATGCCGACGAATTAGTGGCCATTGCCGAGCATTTAAGTGTTTATGCCGGTTTTCCACGAGCCCTCAATCTTTTGCGCGAGACCCGCGAGATGCTCGAACTTCAAGGGTTGAGCCTGCCCCTGCCATCTTACCGTATGCAGTTTTCTGATCACGAGACCCTAGTCACTGATACGGGCGGGAATAATCCCCCTGTGGTTCTGCTTCATGCCTTGGGGCTTGATCGTCGCATGTGGCGCGATGTGATCCGAGAGCTGAGTGCAAACTACAGGGTTATTGCTTACGACCTGAGGGGGCACGGCCATGCAGCGGGCGCGCCCTTGGCTAAAAATATTTTTGATTTTGCCGATGACCTTAGGGAATTACTGGGTCACTTCGGAATAACCAAAGCGACCGTGATCGGCCTGTCTATGGGAGGATCTATCGCACAATGCTTTGCCCTCAACCACGCTGATCGCATTGAAAGGTTGGGTATTCTGGCCAGCACAGCATGGGGCCATCCCGCCTTTGAGGCCCGCGCGCAAGCAGCCGAGCGTGACGGCATGGATGCGCAAGTCATACCAACCCTGACACGCTGGTTTACACCAGAAGCCCTTGCGCTGAACAATTGGGCAGTGCGCTACGCCAGAGACCGCGTTCAACGCGCGCTGGTTACAGATTGGTCAGCAAGTTGGCGCGCCCTTGGCCAGATCGACATTGAGGCGCGTTTAGGCGACATCAGTGTACCAACTTTCATTATCGCTGGAGAACGTGACCCATCAACCCCGCCAGAGCTGATGCAAAAATTGGCTGACGCCATACCCAAAGCAAGCTTTGAAATCATAGCCGCAGGCCCCCATATGCTCACGCTGGAAAAACCCAGAGAGGTCGCCGAAGCAGTTCTACGGAAACTGGCTTTGTTTGTGTAGACCGGATAAATCTGTTTCAATAAACGTGTCAAAAGCCGCAAAATAGCGGGCTCTGATGTCATCTGGCTCCATCAAAATCTCATGCAGGGAATCATTCACAACGGTGAGGGTGAAACCAGGTGCGCGGGCCACAAAATCGCGTGTATCCTGATTATCAACCACATGGTCGCTGCCCGCCATCACAATCATGGTGGGACAGGTGGGGCCTTTTTTGCGCGGCCAGCGATGCAGCTCATCCAGGCTTTTCATGGCGGCGCGCAGCCAGCCAAATGTGGGGCCGCCAACGCCAAGTTCGGGATGCGCTTCCAAGGTGGTCATGTCGCGGTTCCAGCGCTTCTTGTCGGAGGTCAGTGGATTGTTTTTGAAGTCTTTACGCAGCATGGGCTGGTGGCCAAAGCCTGGCAAAAACATCCAGCTTAGTGAAGTCGCGTTGGTGAATGCGTTCAAGAACCGCACGACCCAAATCGGCCAAGACCGGAAATGGAAGCCAAGCAAGGGCGAGCTGATCACCACCCGTTTGAACCAGTTCTTTTTACGCAAAGCCCGCAACATGATCTGGCCACCGGTTGAATGCGCCATGCCGTAAAATGGCTTGGGGCAATTTTTCAACACCACCTGATTCATCACCGCCTCAAGATCAGCATCATAGTCGGCAAAAGATTTTACAAATCCGCGAAACGGGTTGGGCAGCAGGCGCTGTGATCCGCCTTGGCCACGCCAATCAAAACTGACAACAGCAAAGCCGCGTTTGGTTAAATCATTCAGCGTTTCGAAATATCGTTCCATGAAATCGGCGCGCCCGTTCAGAAACACGACCGTGCCCCGCGCCTTTTCAGGCATGGCTGACATGGCGCGAATGTGGATGCCGTCACTGGTTACAACATCATGGCAGACGCTGTTTGGCGGTTCGCGGTTTTCGGGCGTGGGGTAGAGTTCCATCATGCTGCGGCGTTTATCCACAAACCACGACTTTGGACAAGAACTTAAAACTAAAGCTTTTTCACCGCAGTTAGTTCGCCATTGGCCGCACTGACTTGAATCTCGAAATTCTTGCCGCTGCGGGTGGCGCTGTAAACATAGGTTTTGCCGTCGCAGTTTTTGGATGTGACCGTGCTAAAGCCATAGCTTGTGACAATGGAAGCGCCCTTTGAACAGCTGACGGCAGCACTTTGTGCGGGTGGATCATTAGTGATTTTCTCAACACCTTGCGGATCAACGCGCGGCGGCGCTTTGGTTGCCACTTGCGGGTTGGCAGGTTTTTTAACGATCACAGGTGCGGGCTTTAAAATCTTAACTTCTTTAGCCGACCTTTTGAATTTCAACACTTTCGGCTTCACGCGGTGTGGCATGGGATTATCAGGGTTTTCTGGTATCGGATCATAATAGGATTGATCATAGATGCGGCGATGACGACGATGGTTCATCTCCTGCATATATTGGTCATATTGTTCCTGATTGAACAGATCCGCGGCAAAATTGTCTTGGCCATCCTGGACGTCTTGGCCATCACCATAAATATCATAGCCGCCGCCATTTTCAGGGGGATTTTCTTGCCACCAGAACAGACGCCGCGCTTCGGCTTGCGACGATAACATCGTCAAGCCCAAAACTGTCGATACCACTGCCGCCGAAATCAGCTTCGCAAACATCGTCATTTAACTCCAAGTCTTCAGTGGCAAATCGCCTGACCGATCATCACAGCATAAAAACGGCATGATTGCGGCGAACATGCAAAAACAGCGGCGGATCAAAGATCGCGCCGCTGTCCATTAAAATGCGAATTAGTAGGCAGGGTCAACCGAAATGATACGGCCGCGATCGCTGACCTGTACATCAAACTGCTCGCCATGTTTCCAAGCTTGATAGCTGTAAACTGGCCCGCTGCAATCATCGGCTGATACACCGCGAAACCCTGAATGGCGCAGAATATTGGCGCCTCCACCACAGCTTACGCCTGAATAATAGGCATCATCAAAGTGGTGGTGATGGTGGTGATATGGCTCTGGATAATACACAGGCTCTGGCGGAGGTGGATAATAGTCAGGATGATAGGGAGACGGGTAAAAATCTGGATGTGGGTGGTGGAAACCTGGGTCGCCGCCAAAACCAATGCCAAAGAAGAAATCTGGGTCGGCCTTGGCAGGCACTGAAGCGAGAGTGACCACCGATGCAACAGCAGCAGCGGCAAAAATCAATTTCTTTAACATGGCAAACTCCTAACTGGTTTAACGTCCCACTATTTAGTCTTGGGTGACGGCCCCCAATTGGCCATCGTTAAGCAGGATTTAGGCCCCTGAACTTGAACAAAATCGGAAGGCTTCGTTCATCTGGCGTTCATAATTGAAAGAGACCTCTTGAAACGCGAAAAGCTGATCCCAACTAAAGCGATGTGGATGCCAGTTGGGTCCACAACGTAAAAGTCACTATTGCTTGAAGGAGAATATGACATGTTTGACTATACCCCCCTCTATCGTTCTTCCGTTGGTTTTGACCGTCTGTTCCGCATGTTGGATGAGGCCGCCAGTGTTGAGCCTATTACCTATCCACCCTATAATATCGAACGCTTGGGCGATGATGATTATCGCATCACCATTGCGATTGCAGGCTTTGGCCCCAATGATGTGAACATTGAAGCCAAGGGCAACACGTTAACCGTCACTGGCAAAAAGGCTGAAAAGCAGCAGACAGGCGAAGTTTTGCACCAAGGCATTGCTGCGCGTGGTTTTGAACGCCGCTTCCAGCTGGCTGATCATGTTGAAGTAACAGGCGCTGACATGGACAATGGCCTTTTGCACATTACTTTAAAGCGGGTTCTGCCCGAGGCCCTGAAACCTCGCCAGATTACAATCGGAACTGCACCGAAATTGAAGGCGATTGATAGCAAAGCCGCTTAACACCTGCGCACTACTCGAAAACCGTCATTCCCGCTTCTCAGCTATGCGTAGTGAAACAACGCTTCGCAGAGCAAAATCGCGGGAGTGACGGTGTTAAGTAATTTAAGGTTTAACCACCGCTGCATCAGCCTTCGCAAACGTGCCAACAATAATCACCAGCGCCGTTGATGCCACCACAACACAGGCTGCAAACACCGCACTCAAAGAATAATTCTGTGCCAACCATCCCAACAGCCACGGAAACACCACGCGCGGGAATCCCCCCACAGTGATCACAAATGCCATGGCCGCAGCCTTAGCATCAGGCACTAGTTTTCCGGCAAAGGAAAACAGGCACGGAAATATAATACCAAGCCCGCAGCCCACGGCGGCAAAGGCAATCACCGAAATCCAAAAGCCTGGCGCCAAACTGAGTGCAAAAAATCCGACGATGGCAACGCTCAGCGAAACAATCATCAATCTCATATCGCCAAAGCGCGCGCGCAGACGGTCGCCAAACATGCGCATGGTGCCACCGCATAATCCATAAAACGCCAAGCCAAGTCCTGAATAGGCTGCAAACTGAGGTGCTATTTGGGTGAGCAACTGGCCCGCCCATTGAATGGCCGCCAATTCGCAACTCACATTGAGGCCCGCCGCTATGCCAATGAATGCCAATATCTTGCGCGGCAAAATGATTTTCTGCGGCACGTCTTTGTGTTTTTCCAACTCACGATGTGGAATGGTTTGAAAAACAGCCATCCATGCCATGATTACAGGGGCAAGCGCTGGCAACACAACGAACAGCGGCCCATACCAAGTTGAAATCAAACTGCTGATAATTGCAAACAGCGCCATGCCGAGCGAAGCCATGCCGTGATATGAACTGAAAACCGGCTTGCCCAATTCCTGTTCGACGGCAGCGCCTTCTGCATTCATGAACAAATCCGTTGTGCCCAACATATAGCTGAACATAATCACCGAAACCGCGTAACTGAGCAGCGATCCAACGATTAATGTGTAGCACATTGCCAAAAACGCCATTGGCAGCACGGTGAGAATAACGCTGCGATGATCAAAATGCCTGTTGATCCAACCGCCAATCGACATGGCAATAATATTTGCCAACATGCCAAGTCCGCCCATAATGCCAAATGCAAATGGCGAGACGGATGCCTGTTTTATCAAAATCGGAAATGCGCCCACATTGCTGCCGACCATCACGCCAAAGGCAAAGAAGGTGAGCAGGATAGCAATACGCGGCGTGAATAACGCCATATCAGCCGCGGCCCACGAATGGCATTTTGGTGGCTATCACCGTCATGGTGAGAACATTTGAATCAAGCGGCAATGAGGCCATGAACACAATGGAACGCGCCACATCTTCCACATCCATGGTGGGTTCAGGTGCCATGGTGCCATTGGCTTGGGGAACACCACTGCTCATCCGTGCTGTCATATCTGATGCGGCATTGCCAATATCAATTTGCCCGCAGGCAATATCATATTTGCGGCCATCAAGTGATGTGGATTTGGTAAGGCCGGTGATGGCGTGTTTGGTTGATGTGTAAGGCGAAGAATTGGGCCTTGGGGCGTGGGCCGAGATCGAACCATTATTGATGATGCGGCCACCGCGCGGGTTTTGCGCCTTCATGATTTTGAAGGCCTGCTGGGTGCACAGAAATGCGCCCGTCAAATTTGTGTTCACCACATTTTGCCATTGCTCAAATGTGATATCCTCCAGCAATATGGTGCCGGGTGCGCCGGTGCCTGCGTTATTAAATAAAAGATCAAGCCGCCTGAATTTTGTACGTGTTGCTTCAAATAGCGCCGCAACTGATTGCGGATTGGTAATGTCAGTTGCCACGCATAGGGTTTCACCGGCCATGCTGGTGGCCACCGTTTGCAACGCATCAGCTCGTCTTCCGGCCAACACTACGGCATAGCCAGCCTTGCCCAAGGCAATAGCGCAGGCTTTGCCAATGCCTGAGCCGGCACCTGTCACCAATGCAACTTTCATGGATTATCCTTTTGCGCGTTTCCAAGCGGAAACCAGACTATGGGCTGATTCACTGACTTTTGCCAGATTTGAGCCCGGCTTATAGAGACTGGAACCTATACCAAAACCGGAGGCTCCGGCAGCCAGCCAATCGCCCATATTCTCTGGTGTCACCCCGCCTACGGCATAGACTTTCACATGTTTCGGCAACACGGCCTTCCATGCCTTGATCATAGCGGGACTGGCGACCTCGGCAGGAAACAGTTTTAAATGTTTTGCTCCGGCCCTGATGGCGGCGAAGGCCTCTGTTGGGGTGAACACGCCGGGCAACGGGTCCAAGCCAATTTCAACAGCTCTTGCGATCACGGCTTCATTGCAATCAGGTGATACCGAGATTTGTCCGCCATGGGCTTTGAGCACATTCACATCTTGCACGGAAAGCACTGTGCCAGCACCTACCACCATGCGACCTTCAAAGGCTTTGGTTAACTTTTCGATGGAAACAAAAGGCTCGGGCGAGTTGAGCGGCACTTCGACCACGCGAATGCCGGCGTCATAAAGCACTTGTGAAACCGCAACCACTTCACCCGGTGTTACACCGCGCAAAATAGCGACAATGCCGCAAGCTTCCAAAGCATCTTCAAGCTTCATCAGATTATTCCTGCATGTTTGGCGATGAGTGAAAGGCCTTTGACGACTGATAATGGATCGCCATAGGCCACATCCAGCCCCGCCATTTTGATGGCGCGTTCATAGCGAAGACCAATGTTGGGAGAGGCCAGCACCACATATTTATCGGCGCGCGAAACACTCATGGTTGCATGGGCAACTTCTGTGCCAATCACCAGCCCAGAGAGATAGGACGAAAGTTGTTCTGCTTTCAATTCATCGAACA
>JAYVXY010000102.1:0-19961 GCA_043784785.1 Aestuariivirga sp.
TGGATCGCTCTTGTTCTGCTTCTTTTTTAAGGAAGCCTTTGAGCCATCTAAGGCGCACGGGTCATAGTGTCCGTGGGTCTAACCAAAGCACGCCGGGAACCTGAGATACGTTATTTCAAACCCGCAGCCGCCACATCTGCTCCATATAAGTCACCGTCGCGAACTTAGACCCCTTCAGGAGTAGACAGGAACACACATGGCATTATAGGAATATAATGTCAAGAGGTATTTCAACCCCCGTTGCGATTTTGTTATGAGGCGACGTTAAAGACCACATTTCGCACCGCAGCAAATCCTCTCACACAAACAGTGCCGCATGACATTAAGGATAGTTCAGCTTTGAAAACACCTGTTTCCCCGCCTGCCGCAGTGCAGTATGATGCTGCAATGCAAAAAGACACTCCTCCCGAAAAAACTGTTTTGGTCCTTCAAGGTGGAGGCGCATTGGGTGCTTATCAGGCCGGGGCTTTCGAAGCTTTGTCCAAGCATGGACATACACCTGATTGGATTGCTGGTATTTCCATTGGCGCCATCAACGCCGCCATTATTGCGGGTAACAAGCCCGAGGATCGCGTGGCGAAACTGCGCGCATTCTGGGATAGGCTTTCATCGGGTCTGCAAGGTTCATCATTGCTTCCGGGGGATCAGGGCCGCTCTTTCTTCAATGAGTTGAGCAGTTTCACGGCAACGATGTTTGGCATTCCGGGGTTTTTTACGCCCAGAATGATTTCGCCATTGCTCTCTTGGCCCGGCACATCAAATGCCTTGAGCTATTACGACACAACGCCTTTGCGTGACACGCTGAGCGAGATGGTCGATTTTGACTTGATCAATAATGGCCCCATGCGCTTTAGCGTGGGGGCCGTTAATGTGCGCAGCGGCAATTTCCGCTATTTTGATTCCACCAAAGATAAAATCCATGTTGATCACATCATGGCATCGGGTGCTTTGCCGCCAGGCTTTCCACCGGTGAATATTGATGGCGAAGACTATTGGGATGGTGGTCTTGTATCCAACACACCGCTTTATCACGTGCTTGATTCAACTGATCGCCGCCAAGCTTTGTGCATTTTTCAAGTTGATCTGTTCTCAGCCAGTGGCGTAATGCCCAACAACTTGCTGGAATCAGCAGAGCGCGAAAAAGAGATTCGCTATTCCAGCCGCACCCGCCTCAACACCAGCGCAGCGATGGCCGAGCATAAACTGCACATGGCCGCAGTGAATCTTTTGAAAAAACTGCCCGCCGATTTGCAAAATGATCCAGATGCAATCATCCTGCGCGATGCTTCAAAGGATGCAGGCATCACCGTCATGCATTTGATCAAACGCGCCACTGTTTTTGATACGCAATCGAAGGATTACGAATTTTCGCGTCTCAGCTTGCACGAGCATTGGCATGAAGGCCACGACGCCGTCATAAATTCATTTGAAGCCGATGGCTGGAAATTGCGCAAGGTTCCAGCCGATGGCATGGTCACATTTGATTTTGGAGTAGTACACAAAGATGAAGCTCGCTGACGTAAGAGCCAATGCATTCGCGATGCCATTGACCAATCCGTCCTATCCGCGTGGGCCGTATCGGTTTTTGAATCGCGAATACATGATCATTGCTTACCGCACCGACATGGAAGCCTTGCGGGCTGTTGTGCCAGAGCCACTGCAAATCATCGATCCCATCGTGAAATATGAATTTATCCGCATGCCAGATTCAACTGGATTTGGAAATTACACTGAAAGCGGTCAAGTGATCCCGGTGACTTATAATGGCGTGGCCGGTGGCTTTGTCCATTCAATGTATCTGGATGATGATGCACCGATTGCTGGCGGTCGCGAAATTTGGGGCTTTCCCAAAAAATTGGCTTCGCCGAAATTACACGCTGAGAAAGATACGCTGATTGGCACCTTGGATTATGGCTCGCTCCGCGTGGCCAATGGTACGATGGGCTACAAGCACAAGACGCTAGACTGCGCTAAAGTGAAAGCCAGCATGGAGGCCCCAAGCTTTCTCTTGAAAATCATTCCGCATGTAGATTGCACCCCGCGCATTTGTGAATTTGTGCGTTATTATCTCACCGACATTGATGTTAAAGGCGCCTGGGAAGGGCCAGCCGGACTTGAGCTGTTCGACCACGCGCTTGCACCTGTGGCTGAACTTCCGGTGCGCAAAGTTCTTTCCGCCACACATATTGTGGCCGACCTTACTTTAGGCTTGGGCGAAGTTGTTCACGATTATATTCAAGACAAATAAGGAATCCATATCATGTTGCTTAAAGATAAAGTTGCCATCATCACGGGTGCGGCCTCGGGCATTGGCCAAGACATCGCACTTCGCTTTGTGCAGGAAGGCGCATGGGTGGCCGTGGCCGATCTAAACGCTGATGCTGCAAAGGCCACCGCCGATAATTTGAACGCACAAGGCCCTGGCAAGGCCATGAGCGTGGTGATGGATGTGACCAGTGAAGATGCTGTGAATGCCGGTGTTGCTGCGGTTGTGGCAGCCTGGGGTAGCGTTGATATTTTGATTTCCAATGCTGGAATTCAAATCGTGCATAAATTAGAAGAATATCCCTTTGCTGACTGGAAGAAGATGCTGGCCATTCATTTGGATGGCGCATTTTTAACCTCAAAAGCCGTGTTGCCCCACATGTATGCCAAGGGTTCAGGCTCGATCATTTTCATGGGCTCGGTGCATTCCAAAGAAGCATCGCCATTGAAGTCGGCTTATGTCACCGCCAAGCATGGTCTGATTGGCCTGAACAAAGTGATCGCCAAGGAAGGTGCAGCCCACGGCGTGCGTTCAAACGTCATTTGCCCCGGATTCGTCAAAACCCCCCTGGTTGAAAAACAAATCCCTGAACAAGCCAAAACGCTTGGCATTTCCGAAGATGATGTGGTGAAAAAGATCATGCTCGGCGGCACTGTTGATGGTCAATTCACCACAGTTGATGACGTAGCTCAAATCGCCTTGCTGTTTGCAAGCTTCCCAACCAATGCGCTGACGGGCCAATCACTGGTGGTGAGCCATGGTTGGTTTATGGAGTGAGGAAGGCTAAGTCTTCAAACACATAAATCGCGTCGGGGATTAGGTGTCCGTCCCAATCATAACTACCTGTTTTGACCAGACGGGCACCCAAAGTCTCATAAAAGGCCCGTGCAGACGTGTTTTGTGCAAGCACTCCCAAAGCGAGTGAGTGACCGCCAGTATCAGCCCAAATTTTCGCCGAAAGGGAAATCAGTTTGCGGCCAATGCCCCTTCGATGGTGAGAAGCTGCAATATAAATTGCAGCGATATGCCCATCGATATCATCAAACAAATGTTCGCTGGCTTTGCCAGCAACAATAAATCCCACGGCACGTCCTTGATCATAAGCGCCAAACACAATGCGCTGCTGATCAAGCAAAATAGTTTCCCACATTGGCAGGCGCGTTTTAATTTTGAATTTCGCCATCAGCTCCGCCGGCACAATCCCCCGATAAGCCTCGCGCCAACATTGTACATGAAGCGCGGCGAAGACTTCGGCCTCATCTAAACGCGGACGGCGATATTCAATCAATCACAGCGTCTCCAGCTCATCAATCAGCGAAGAAATCACCGAAAGCCCTTTCTGCCAGAAGCCCGGATCAGTCGCATCCAAACCAAACGGCTTGAGCAGCTCAGAATGATGCTCAGTGCCACCGGCTTTCAACATGGCGAAATATTTCTCCTGGAAGCCTGCTTCACTTTCGCGGTAGCGCGCATAAAGCGAGTTCACCAAACAATCGCCAAAGGCATAAGCATAAACATAAAATGGTGAGTGGATGAAATGCGGGATGTAAGTCCAGTAGGTTTCATAGCCCGGGCCAAATTCAATCGCATCACCGAGGCTTTCATGTTGCACCGACATCCAGAAGGCGTTGAGCTGATCGGGCGTGAGTTCACCCTCTTTGCGCGCTTCATGCACCTTGCGTTCGAAGGTGTAAAACGCAATTTGGCGCACCACCGTGTTGATCATGTCTTCGGCTTTGGAGGCGAGTAAGATTTTGCGTTTGGCTTTGTCTGTTGTTTCTTTCAGGAGTATTTGGAAGGTGAGCATCTCGCCGAACACCGATGCTGTCTCCGCCAATGTGAGTGGCGTGTTTGACATCAATGGCCCCTGCTCTGCTGCGAGAACTTGGTGAACGCCGTGGCCAAGCTCATGCGCCAGTGTCATTACATCACGCGTCTTGCCGAGATAATTGAGCAGTACATAAGGGTGCGCCGATGGCACTGTGGGATGGGCAAATGCACCCGGCGCTTTGCCGGGGCGATTGGGTGCATCAATCCAGCTTTTGTCAAAGAATGTTTTGGCAATGCTGGCCATCTCGGGCGAAAATGCACCATAAGCTTTCAGCACCAAATCCTGCGCTTCGTTCCACGGCACTTCACGTGTATCTTCAGCAGGAAGTGGCGCATTACGGTCCCAATGCATCAGCTTGTCCTTGCCCAACCATTTGGCCTTCATTTTATAGTAACGATGCGAAAGCTGTGGGTAGGACGCACGCACAGCGGCAACCAGTGCATCAACCACTGCGGGTTCAACGCGGTTTGAAAGGTGCCGTGCTTCGGCAATATCCTTAAAGCCGCGCCAGCGATCCGAAATTTCTTTATCCTTGGCCAGTGTATTGGTGATCAGCGTGAACAGCTTGATGTTTTCGCCAAAGGTCTTGGCCAAGGCGTTGGCACCGGTCTTGCGATCTTTCTCATCAGCGCTCTGCATCAGATTCAGAGTTGGTTCGATGGTGAGGTCTTCGCCATCAACATCAAAGCGCAATCCCGCCATGGTCTCGTCAAACAAACGGTTGAACGCGCCAAATCCGGTTTGAGATTTTTCCAGGAACAATTGTTCGGTCTTATCATCAAGCTGGTAAGGCTTTTCCTTGCGCAAGTTTTCAATCCACGGGCGGTAATGACCTAGCGCAGGCGTAAGCATCGCTTTTTCAAGGACCGCATTATCAATCTGATTGAGTTCAAGCTCAAAAAACAAAAGTTGCGATGAAATATCGGTGAGCTTGTTGTTAACATCACCATAAAATTTTCCGCGGGCGCTGTCAGTCGTGTCGCCCACATAATAGAGCTGCGCATAAGAACCGATACGACCGATCAAATCCGACATCGCATCATAAGCCTGAACCGCCACAGCCAGGGCAGCGCCATCGAGCAGCGCAAGCTTGCCCCTATAGCTTGCGGAAAAGCTTGAGGCTTGGGCTGCACTTTTCTCGAGATCAGATTTAAAACTTTCTGAATTTGGTCCTGAATACAGGTCACCAAGGTTCCATTCAGGCAAATTTCCAAGTTTCGGGCTTAGCTGCATAAAATAATCCTTCCGCGTTGAAAACTGCATATGGCCCACGTTTATCGGGAAAACAACACTTGTTCACCCGACAAATCTACGTGGAAACCACTCACCTGTATCTAAATGTGCTACCTTGTTAATGTGGCCTTTACCACTCAGTGCCAGAAATCGCTCAACAAGCGGTCAGCTGCGGCGAGGCAGCCGCGAAACTGACCCGGTGATTTGGTGAGCGAACAAAACATATGACGTCAAGAGTCCTAATTGTTGAAGATGAGCCAGCCCAGCGTCGTATTCTGGAAGAAATGGTCAAGCGTTTTGGTTTTGAGGCCATCGCCGTCGAAAATGGCTTGAAAGGCATTGAGGCCTTGAGCTCGCAATCAGGCTCAACGATTGGTTTAGCCATTCTCGATTTGATGATGCCGGGCATGGATGGCCTGGAATTTCTAGAGCGCCTCCAAGCCATTCGTGGTGACTTGCCCGTGATCGTGCAAACATCGCAAGGCTCAATCGAAACCGTTATCAAAGCGATGCGCGCCGGCGCTGATGATTTTGTGGTTAAGCCTGTTTCGCCAGAGCGCTTGCGCGTGTCGATGCAGAATTTGTTGAAAGTGAATGCCCTGACTGAGGAGGTTAAACGCCTCAACAAGAAGGTCACTGGCGCTCTAAGCTTTTCTGATCTTGTGGCCTCATCACCCGCCATGGCCAATGTGATCCGTTTGGGCCGCCGTGGGGCGCAATCAAACATACCGATCCTGATTGAAGGTGAATCAGGCGTTGGCAAAGAAATGATCGCCCGCGCCATTCAAGGCGAAAGCGAACGCGCTGGCAAGCCATTCGTGGCCGTGAACTGCGGCGCCATCCCTGAAAATCTCGTTGAATCGATCTTGTTTGGTCATGAAAAAGGTTCCTTCACGGGCGCAAACAACAAACATCTCGGCAAATTTCAGGAAGCCGATGGCGGAACATTATTTCTCGATGAAGTGGCCGATCTGCCCCTCGATATGCAGGTGAAACTGCTGCGTGCCATTCAAGAAGGCGAGATTGATCCGGTCGGAAGCCGCAAACCCGTAAAAGTGAATATCCGTCTGCTTTCAGCGACCAACCGCAACATGATTGAAATGGTCAAAGCCGGAAAATTCCGAGAAGACCTGTATTACCGCCTCAATGTCTATCCGATCATGGTGCCGCCATTGCGTGACCGCAAGGATGACATCCCGGCCCTCGTCAATCACTTCATCACCAAGCTTGCCGCTGAAGAGGGCCGCAAAGTTCATGGCATCAGCCGCCATGCGTTGGAAATGTTGCAAGCCTATGCTTGGCCGGGCAATGTGCGGCAAATCGAAAATACCGTATTCCGTGCTATCGTCCTGTGCGAAACCGACATTCTCGATATTCAGGACTTTCCGCAAATCGCCGCATTGGTGGATGGTTTTGAAGTTAAAATTCCGCCCGCTCCGATTCCTGCCCCTCACACTTTGCGCAGGCCTGATGGCAATAATCAGGTTCCCATACGCACCAGCACCAGCCAAGTGAGCGATGGCAACGCCATTGGTGTTTCGATTGTCACAAATGGCGGGCATATCCGCACCCTTGAAGAAGTCGAAGCGGATATGATCAAACTGGCCATGCATCGCTATCGTGGGCAAATGTCAGAAGTGGCGCGCAAATTGGGAATTGGGCGTTCAACGCTCTATCGCAAAATGCGTGATTTAGGACTCGAAGAGGCCGCAGGGTAACGCGCCAACATTATTGTGATTTTGGCGATTATACCCATTGAATCGCCACAAACTCGAGTATAGCTTGCGCCAGCTTTTGGGGGTTTTGTCGAAAGATGCTTATAATGTCAAAATTGGCACCTAAATTATTGACGGGCCTCGCCGTTTTCGCTTTAACCACAAACGCCGCAGATGCCGGGCAAAAGATTTATAAAAAGCGAACCGGATTTTTCGAAAGCCTGTTTGGCGGCATTCCTTCGCGCTCCCCTTCCCATCCGATTTTTGATTCGGGGTCGGATGCCAGGCTGACTTGGTGGGAACAACAGCAGCAAGATAGACTACGCCAAAGTGGTTACGATTCAAACGGTATTCGGGTTTTGTTTGGCAAACAACGTCAGTGGCAAGACCAAGCCGATCAATCTGAGCCTGATCCGTTGCCGGGTTTAGGTTTGGGCATTGTCAATTACACGCCGCCTGTGGTTGTGCCGGTCTATGACCCGGCCTTTCTGAAGCTGGCTACCAAAAGCCAAGAAGCCGAAACCATCCGCATCGAACTGATCAACAAAGCCACCGCCATCCGCACCATTGATGTTGAGCGCAAAGCCATATTGGCCTTCTACGGCACCAATGAATTCAAGCCAATTTGGACAGGAAGTGGCCATATCACCCCGCGCGCCACAACCATGCTGAAACTTATGGCAAATTCCGCCGATGAAGGATTGGTCGCAAAAAACTATTTGCCAAACGGCTTGACCAGCTTCGATAAGGTCGATGACGCCTTGGGTTCTGATCCGGTCAAGCTTGCCAGATTCGACATTGCCATGACGGTGGTCACGTTGAAATATGCGCGGCACATATCGGGCGGCCAGTTTGATCCAAACCGTCTTTCGCTTTACAATGATATCAAGCCACAAACCGTAAGCGCTGATGCGGTAATGCGGGTTTTGGGCTTTTCGCCCTTCCCTGAATCCTATATTGCAACCCTTAGCCCCAGCCACCCGCAATATGCTATTTTCAAAGCGGCCCTGACCAAGATTTCAGATGGTAGCAAGACCGTAGACACCATTCCTGACGGCCCAGATCTCAGGCCCGGAAAAACCGATGATCGTGTGCCCGCCATTCGCGCAAGGTTGCAAGGCCTGGGCATCACCGTTGCCGAACTCGACAGCAAGGCAGACCCCAGACTTTTCAACAAAACCCTTTCAAACAGTCTGCGCAATTTTCAATCTAAGAGCCGGGTTAAGGTCAACGGCATTGTCGATGTGGCAACCATCAAAGCCCTCAATGCCGATCACAGCATGGATGAGCGCCAGCGCATTGTTTATAATATGGAACGTTTGCGTTGGTTGCCTAAAAATTTAGGCACACGTTATGTACAGGTCAATCAACCCGCTTATGAAGTCAATGTGTTCGACCATAACAAGATCGCCTGGCACAGCAGGGTTATCATCGGCAAGCCGATGAACCAAACCTATTCATTCTACGATCAGATTGAAACCGTCGTATTCAATCCGTCTTGGGGTGTTCCAGCTTCCATCATCATTAATGAATACGGCCCAAAGTCGCGCAAGGATCCGGACTATCTCGATCGCAATGGCTTTAAAATTACTGATGCCAATGGCGATCAAATTTCCTCGCGCGATGTGAATTGGTGGTCACTTGGCCAAGCCCCGACAATTGGCGTGCAGCAACCCCCGGGCTCGGATAACGCTTTGGGCGAACTGAAATTCTTGTTCCCCAATGCGCATGATATTTACATGCATGACACGCCAACCAAGAACCTGTTTGCCGAATCGGCCCGCTCCTTCAGCCATGGTTGTGTGCGTGTGCAAAACCCGCGTGAATTCGCCGCAGTTCTTTTGGGTTGGAGCCAGGACGAAGTGGCTAAAAACCTCGGCAAAAAAGCAAATAAGGTTAAAAATATCGATCAAAATGAAGCTTTTGCCGCAAGCCACTCGGTATCTTTGCCCGAGAAAGTGCCGGTTTATCTGACCTATTTCACCGCTTGGGCCGATGATTCAGGGAAAATTCAGTATTATAACGACGTTTATGGCCGCGACGTCGCCATGGCCAAAGCCTTTGCCTATGATCCATTCGCTAAAAATACCAATGATTCCGCAGACATAATGGCAGATGGAACAATTTCTGGCGGACTTTCACAAAATTGAATCTTTTAAACTCCCATTAAGCACATTCGGGCAAACTGCATTAACCAAGGGCCGCCTTATCGCTGCCCCAATCTTGTCCGATGTGCCGTAACTGGTTAAGGTGGGAAATTCTCACTCGTGCTTGGGACGGAGACGAAATTTAGGAGTCGGGTTCCGCCCGGTGTGTGTGTAGAGTATGGTATCAAAAATCTGGAACGCCGGACATAGTCAAAACTTGCAGTCGCGCTTAAAAAAGACCTTGGTATCAACCGCCATCGCAGGATCGCTTGCACTGGGCGCTTTAGGTTTGGCCAATGCGCCCACAGTTGCTGGCGGTGAAACCCGTTCGATTTCACTTTACCACATGCACACAGGTGAAAGCCTGACCATCACCTATAAAAAAGATGGCAAGTATATTCCCTCTGCCATGAAGCAGATTAACTATCTGCTGCGCGATTGGCGCCGCCAAGAAACCATCACCATTGATCCACGCACGATTGATCTGGTGTGGGAACTGCATGAAGATTTAGGCTCGCATGAGCCGGTTCACATTGTCTGCGGCTATCGCTCTCCCAAAACCAACGCCTTCTTGCACCGTATTGGCCGCCATGTGGCAACGAAAAGCCAGCATATGGTGGGCCACGCAATTGACTTCTATTTCCCCGATGTGCCGACTTTAAAGATCCGCAACAGTGCCTTGGTGCGCCAAGTGGGCGGTGTTGGTTATTATCGTTCCGCGGGCGGCCCAACTGGCTTCTTGCATGTTGACTCAGGCCATGTGCGCCATTGGGGGCCGTTTATCAGCCCATCACAAATGGCCTCGCTTATGCGCGATGCCCGCAAAACCATTGGCCGTCGCATCCACAATGGCAATGGCGGCAGCAGCCCCGATGTTCAAGAAAACGTTGCCGAACAACCCCACAATGGCAGCCTGCTTGCACTCATTGGCAAGCTCGGCAAGAAACAACCTGCTGCCCAAGCTGATGCTGCGGTGGCTGATGCCACACCACCAGCCAAATCCGTTGATGCGGCTTACGCTGGTTCCGAAGATGATATGGCTGATCTCTCGGCTGATGCCGCCGTGGCTCCAGCCAAAAAGCTGGCCCCGGTTGCGGGCTCAAAGCTGAATGCCGATCAAATGGCTTCTATGGGTGATTTGGCCCAAGATGCAGCAACAACGCCGAAGCCAAAACTAGTAAGCCCGGTTAAGGCTGAAATTGTTCCACCTGAACCGGTCATTGAAACGGCTGACAACGGCGCTGCTGAGCCGCAGGTCAAACAGGGCTATCCCGTGCCCAAGCCACGTCTGAAGCCGGTTGAGGTCATGTTGATGGCCGCGGCAAACATGAAGGCAGATCCAACGCTTATTCGCATTTCTGCAGCCTCGGCTCCGCCACCTGATCAATCGGGCCGTGCACCTTCGCCACTTGGCACCTCAGCTTTGAGCACATTGATGGAACAAGCCTCGGCTGAGCCTGATCCAACTGTAAAAACCCAAATTCCCAACAAAAAGGGCAAAGGTAATTTCGCCGCCGAGCTGCGCAATGGCACAGCCAGCGAAGCGCCTTTGATCAAGCCGCTGATAGCATCGGCAGGTGGCAGCGACATTAATTGGTGGCCACAGCTTTATCTCAATGCCGATGCCGCCATTCGCCGCGATGGCACGCCATCGATGATTGGCGACAACAGCGATTCACCCCTCCCGATCAAGGCAGATCTTGCTGCTGATGCAAGCGATGCCTGGACCAACCAACAACCCGCCGACGGCAAGGGCGACCTGTTAGTGGTCAATCGCGAAGGCAAAGGCAGCCTCGATATGGCTATGCCGAAGACCGATGTGAAATTGCAGAAAGTTGGGCTATTGGTTACAGAATAATTTTGGTCTGCACCTCTGCACTTGCGTAATGGAATGACGCAACTCGACTACAGAAGCTGGTTTTGCCCTAGAACAATATGCGTTTTAATAGGCCCACAAAAACTTAAATTTCCCCAGATTTAACAGGGGTCAAAATGAAGTGAGCAAATTTCGTCTCACTTCATTTTGGTTTAGTCTTGGCGTCTCCAAGCCGCAAAGCTTCGGGCAAACGTTTCGTCCCTCAAAGGCTTCCATTTGAACGATTCATCTGGCCTTGACAGCCATTCACTAAATCCCGCGCCTTGGCCAGCGCCATCATACCGGGCCTTTTTCTCTTCACGCTGTTGTCGCGAGATAAAAATGCGCTGCAAGTGGTATAGCCGCGCATCCATCGGCGCATTCCATCGCGGCCAAAAGGGCAATTTCCATTTTGGTACGTAAAACCCTGGAGTATGAATTTTTGAAATGAACTTTACTTTGTTGCGATTGAACAAGCGAAACTGCGTATCCACAAACAGTGGCGCATAGACCAAGCGTTCAAATGCGCCATCGCGCCAAATCACATCGTCGCGATCAAAACCACAATAATTGCCTTTCGGATTTTCTACGAAGCTTCGACAATATTTCAACATGGCACTGTTGGGCACTTCATCGCAGTCAACCCGCAGCACCCATTCGGTCGGCGCAAGCGAAGCCAAATTTCCATAGTTGGCTTCAATGCAGGACCCCGGATTTTCATAGATCGATACCGCACGCCCCAACAAGGCCTCTACTTCACCGCGTCTGTGACTGCGTTTGGAATCCAACGCATAGATAGGTTTAACTTCGAGTGCATCGAAATAGAATTTTGAAAATGAAAGCGCATCTGTTTCTTCAAACACGGGAATGATTATTGTAAAATTCGGCATTTTCGTCTCAGGACTACATGTAATATTTTCTTGCTATGGCACTGTGGTCCTGCATTGAAGTGCGCTTCAAAGCTAAGAGAACGGGTCGGGCAATTTGCGCATAGAGCGAATTCGAATTCATCACATGGGTCTCATCGAGCTCTCGCAAACGCTTCCCGATAAAGTTATTCCAAAGGTGAAAAGCGAAATTGGTACTGTGGTCACCTGCTTGCTTTGGGACTTCTGCGAACATCACTTCTTCAACTGTATTCCAGAGCGGGTCAAAGAATGCTTGCGGTCTGAGAACGGCAAGCAAATCAGGATTTCTGCGTGCCAATTGAGCTGGGGTTTTTACACTCAAAAAATCCCACAGCCAATCCTGACCACGCGAGCGGAAATAGCGATATTGTGTCAGCCAAAGCTTAGCAAAAGCAGACTGTGGTTCGGCCAACATAATTGCGTTGCAGAGTCCGCCAGGTTGGCCCGGCAAGCCCGCCTGTATCCCCATGACAAAAGGGAAATGCTGCAATTCTGCAAAGGGCCTTTGCGTAATCGTATCAATATCCAAATAAGCGCCACCGAGATGCAGCAATGCCAAAAGCCGGATCACATCTGCCTTGTGCGCGTAGTGACGAATGGGGGCAATGCCGAAGTAATCAAATTCCGGCACTTGGCTTAAGACCAGTTTGGGTTTGAGACTTTCCCAATGTTCACCGAAAGGCTCATAGGTGAAATGAAAAATGGCTTGCCAACCGGGATTGTGATGCAGAGCGGTCAGCACAGCCAGTTTGGCATAAAAAGGAAATTCTTCCGCCTGTTTGAGACCAAAAACAAAATGGAAGACAGGAGGAATTTTCTTGTCTCGTTTGGCTGGAATGGCTTTGCCCAAATTTAACAACTGCGGTTCAAACGCCTCCAGCTTTTGTCGACCGGCAAAGATGGCCTTGCCATTGAACGGGGCACTTGCAAGATTAAGCACGCACGGAACGGCACGATGAATAAGCCCGCCCAACAGCATGGGGACACGCGGGGCATCAGTCAACATCTCAGTTCGATTCTTGATCATCGCCTGGAAGTGACCAATACACTGAGGCAAATCAATGACGAACAATCTTCGATTACACTTTTTCTCGTCATTAGTTTATAGAATGCCAGAAACATCATAAAATTGATGACTCATAACTTGACAAGATTCTCCGGCTGCGCAACAGACCTCCTCATATGGAATACAGTTGATTCCGTTTCGCCATAAACTGCGGAGGCATAATGGACGTTGCAGTTCTTCCCAAGGTGTTGCGGCCATATAGAGCTGATGAATTGGTTCGCCTTGGTTCGTCTGCTGATGGCGGCTACGTCGTGGATCTGGCGGCCGTGGATGCATCAAAGTTTCTTCTTAGTTGTGGGGTGAATGAGGACTGGTCCTTTGAAGAAGACTTTTATGCGCGCAATCGCGTGCCGATTTTGGCATTGGATGGATCAGTTGGTGAAAGCTATTTCAAGGATCAAGTAAGGCGCGCATTCTCCCGCCCATGGCGGCTGTTTTGGCATTGGCGCGTCTATCGTTCATACATACGGTTCTACTCCGGGGAACGCCAACATCAGCAAGTTTTTGTCGGAAACACGCTGCCGAATAGTCGCTCCCTTATGGACATTGTGGGTGATGCTATCTCCGAACAAAGACGGCCATTTTATATCAAGATGGATGTTGAGGGCAGCGAGTATGAGATTCTCGACGAGGTGTTGGCCCTCAGCGGAGACCTGAGTGGCTTGATCGTTGAGTTTCACGCAGTTGATCAGAAACTCGATCATATTGTTGAGTTTGTCCAAAAATTGCCGTTGCGCCTCTGCCATGTGCATGTCAACAACAATGGCGGCGTTACCAAAGACAACATACCCACCGTTATCGAGTGCACCTTCTCACGGTTTTGCAGCTCCGAAAAATCGGATGCAGTATTGCCCTTGCCTTTAGACAAGGCAAACTGGCACAAATTGCCTGATTTTGAATTACGGTTCCATTGAGCGGCGGAGTGGGATCGTCTTAGGTGCTACACCTCGCGGAGATTATGATTTTGTGCGAAGGATGACGAAGACTCCATGATTTATATTGATGTTTCGCACTTAAACAGTTTCTTGCAGACGGGCAGGCCCCTTTCCGGCATTCAACGGCTGACACTGAATACGCTAGTGGGCCTCGAGCGAAAGTTGGGGCCGCAGGGCGTAAGGGCCATGATTTATTCAGCGTCCGATAAGGCTTATCGCTGTTGCGCCGTTGCAACTTTCTTGCACGATTTGGGGCGAACGAAGACACAGCTTGACGTTTGCTCCTTCGGCAGAGACGACAAGATTCTTCTGACCGAGTATTTCTGGAACAGGGCCGTCACAACTGCCGCAGCAAACCGCACCAGTTTCACGGGAGCCAAAATCTACCGATTTATTCATGACGTGATCCCAGTCGCAGTGCCGCGTCTGTTCACACGCTCTTGGGTAAAGCAATTTCGGCGGTTCGTGAGCGAAGCAATAGCCAACGCTGATGTGGTGTTGACCAACTCCGACTATAGCAGGGGTGATCTTCTCAAACATTTTCCGCAAGTCTGTGTGGGCAAACCCATCCTTGTTCTGAAATTGCCACATGAATTTCTTAGTAGCAATGATATGCTTGGACAAGAAGCCGTCAAGGCAACCATACCTGATGGATTGCAGGACCAAGCCTTCGCGCTGATGGTAGGCTCGCTTGAGGGGCGCAAGAATGCTCAACTGGCGGTTAGAGCTTGGCGGAAACTGGCAGCAGAAAAGGGTTCTGCCGTGCCGCAACTCGTGATCGTTGGCGCCTATACTAGCCACAATTTGTTTTACAGAGCACGACTACGCTGGGCTATTCACCAGACGCCGTCGATCTTGCATTTGAATGCTTGCGATGACGCCTGCTTGCAATGGCTATACCAAAATTGTCGCTTCAGTGTTTATCTCAGCAGCTACGAAGGCTGGGGTCTGCCCTTGGGCGAGAGTCTTTGGTTCGGCAAACCAGTCATAGCATCAAATGCCACTTCCTTGCCTGAGGTAGGGCCGGATCTGGTGGATTATGTGGACCCCACAGACGAGCGCGCAGTTGTCGCTGGCTTGCGCAGATTGTGTTTCGAGGATGGATATTGTGAGAGCAAGGCTTGGGCAATTGACAGAGAAAAACTCAAAAGCTGGGGAGAGTTTGTCGATCACTTTATTATCGCTCTTAAGTAGCTTTTTGTTGTCAACAAACAGCAAAATGCAGCCCCCAGCTTAAGGAAATTGCAAGACTCCAGTATTTAACTGATAATAACCTAGGTGGCTGCACCGAGTCCGGCCACTCGTAAAAGTGACATAATCAAGCCGCCTCATCCACCACTTTCATCCCCAATGCGGCCAAATAAAGATCAATCATCGCTTCTTCTTCTGAGCGTTCATGGGGTTCTTTTTTGCGCAGCGAAATCACCTTGCGTAAAATCTTGATGTCAAAACCATTGCCCTTGGCTTCGGCGTAAACCTCTTTGATATCGGCAGCGATGGTTTTCTTTTCTTCTTCAAGGCGTTCAATGCGCTCGACTAAAGCCTTTAATTGGCCTTCAGCAAAATTTGATTTGGTAATATCAGCCACAATTATCTCCGCGATTTAAATTTAATGTGATGGGTTTTTGATTTGGATGGCGGGGCCAGATTGGTGTTTGGCCTTCCACTCGTCATAAGGCAAGCCGTAAACATGGTGGCGCGCTTCATCACGCGATAGGGCCACGCCCTTATCCTTGGCCGCATCTTCGAGCCAATTCGATAAGCAGTTGCGGCAAAAGCCGGCCAGATTCATCAGATCAATGTTCTGCACATCCTCACGACCGCGCAAATGCGTGACGAGGCGGCGAAAGGCTGCGGCTTCAAGCTCGGTCTTGGTCTTGTCATCCATGCTCATGGGGCAAATCCTGTTTCGCCTTACATAGGCGCTAGGTGGGCCAACGCCAATGGCAGTTTCCACGTCATCCACAGGCCGAAACACTTGTACAGGCCTCGATATTGCCCTAGTTCTATGCCGATTTGAATGATTTGAACCGACAAGTGGAGGCGACGGCATGAAGCGCAATTTCTGGACAGGACTGGGGGCTTTGTTGCTCTTAAGCGCCGCCGGAACCCCTGCAAAGGCTGATCTAAAACTCTGCAACAACACCGCCAGCCGCGTTGGCGTGGCCATCGCCTATAAGGATAAGGAAGGCTGGGCCTCGGAAGGCTGGTGGACGGTCAAATCCAAGGAATGCCTGCCGCTTCTCAAAGGCGCGTTAATTGCCCGCTATTATTATGTTTATGCGGTCGATAATGAAAAGGGCGGTTCATGGGGCGGCAAATCCATGATCTGCATCCGTGACAAGATCTTCACAATTCGCGGCATTGATCAATGCACCGAGCGCGGCTTCCAAAAACAGGGCTTCTTCGAAGTTGATACCGGTGAAGAATCAGATTGGACTGTTTCACTCTCCGGCGACAAAACAACACAAGGTCAATAATTTTGCATAGAAAACGTAAAGTCAAGATCCTGGCCACGCTGGGCCCGGCATCGAACACACTTGAAATGATTGAGAAGTTATTTATCGCGGGTGTAGATGTGTTCCGCATCAATATGAGCCACACCAATCATGCCATGCTCAAAGAACTGCATGGCCATATTCGCGCTGTGGAAGAAAAAGTCCAACGCCCGATTGGCATTCTGGCCGATCTGCAAGGCCCCAAAATTCGCATCGGCACATTTGCCAACAAAGAAGTGAAGATCAACGCTGGCGATGCTTTCGCGTTCGACACCGATAATACACCCGGCGACGCCACACGCGTTTATCTGCCCCATCCTGAAATTTTTGCCGGTGCCAAAGCAGGCGATAGCTTGCTGTTGAATGACGGTCGCTTGCGCGTTGAAATCACCAAAGCCACGCCAACCCGTCTTGATACAAAAATCATCTATGGCGGCACCCTGTCGGATCGTAAGGGCGTAAACCTGCCAGACACGCTGCTCGCCATCCCAGCCCTTACGGAAAAAGATCGCGCTGATTTGGAAGCGGCTGCAAGTTTGGGCGTGGATTGGATAGCGCTTTCATTCGTGCAGCGCGCTGATGACGTGGCCGAGGCGCAGCGGCTGGTTAAAGGTCGCGCCGGTGTCATGGCAAAAATTGAAAAGCCATCGGCCCTTCCGGTGTTGGATGAAATTTTGAAAATCGCTGATGGCCTGATGGTGGCGCGCGGCGATTTGGGTGTTGAACTTCCGCTTGAAACCGTGCCCGCCCGCCAGAAGCAAATCACCCGCATGGCGCGCCGGTATGGCAAGCCAGTGGTTGTTGCAACGCAAATGCTGGAATCGATGATCACTGAGCCAGTGCCAACCCGCGCTGAAGTATCCGACGTGGCAACGGCGGTTTATGAAGGCGCTGATGCAGTGATGCTTTCGGCTGAAAGTGCGTCTGGTGCCTGGCCCGAAAAAACCGTGCAGACCATGGACAAGATTGCTCAATCAGCTGAGGGTGACACCTATTATGGTGGCATCATCCATTCGCAGCGCACCGAGCCTGAGGCCACAGCGGCGGATGCGATTTCCGCCGCCGCTCGCCAAATCGCCGAAACTTTGAATGTGCCAGTCATTGTGTGTTACACAGGCTCAGGCTCTACGGGTTCACGCGTGGCGCGGGAAAGGCCTTCCATGCCGATCTTGGCACTCACCCCAATTCTCAACACGGCGCGCAAGCTGGCACTCACCTGGGGCACCCATGCCGTTTTGGTCGATGACGCGAAATCATTGGACGAAATGTTTGCCAATGCTGGTGTCATCGCATTCCGGGAAGGTTTCGCCAAATCCGGTGAGCGCATCCTCATCACTGCTGGTGTGCCCATCGGTGCACCCGGCACCACCAACATGCTGCGCATTGCCACCATCGGCCCGGGCGGCAAGGGCGTTTAGGGGCTGGAGAGCCAATTTAACACTATGAATTGGGCGATTGTTACTCCTAGCTATAAGTTGGATTATGATCAATGCGTGCTGATGTGCGACAGCGTTGACGCGTTCGTGCAAGGCGACTGGCATCATTATATCATTGTGAACAAAGTTGACCGTCAGATGTTTGCGCACCTCAACGGCCCCAGAAGAACTGTTTTACTAAATTCTGAAGTCCTACCATCCTGGCTTCGTTACATTGGTAAGTTGGGCAAAGTTCGCAGCGGAAGCATGTGGTTTTCCTGGCGTACTGGGATCATTTTTGGTTGGCACCTGCAACAAATCGTCAAGTTGAACATGGCATCCTTTCTCAACGAAGAGATTATGTTATTGGTTGATTCCGATGTTTTTTTTGTACGTCCTTTGCTTCTCGATTCCTTGAACGGAAAATCCGGAATTACATTGTGCAGAACGTTTCCCGCTGAAGGAACTGGCGATGAGATATTAAATGCCTTCAACTTGCAGTCCCAAAAAACACTCGGACTACCCCCTTCAACAAAACAGGCAAACTCTGCACACCCCCTTGTTGTTTGGCATCGGCAAACCGTGCTGGAAATGTGCGATTACATTGGCAAACGACACAAAAAGCACTGGATTGCCGCGATATACGGATATCGTGCCTTGTCGGAGGGAACACTCTACGGATTGTACATTGACAATATCATTTCAGATCGCAACAGATTTACCATGCGAGAGATTTCTCTGGTGAAAGGGATGCGGCTTACACCACCACTCAGCGCTGACGAGCTCGAAGATTTTTTCAACATCATTTCGCCAGATGAATACGCGCTCGTCGTGCCGTCTCCAATTCAATTTGATGTCGGCACGCTCCGCAAACACTTTCAAAAAATTTCCGACCGGAAAAGCCACCAACTCGCGAACTAGACCAAAATGAAGTGAGACGAAATCGGCTTACTTCATTTTGACACCTGTTAAATCCGGGGAAATTTAAATTTTGGTGGGTCTATTAAAACGCATATTGCTCCAGAAAGGCAAAGCTGGTTCAGTTAAGAACTCATATGTCCGGCTGCTCTTTTTCCAGCTGCTTGATTGCATCAGCAACCGATTTCATATGTGGGTTGATCGCCAATGTTTCGCGCATCACCTGCAGGGCCTCGCGGTAATGGCCTTGCGCGCGTAAAATGGCGGCCTTGCCAGCCAGCGCACCAAAATGCCGTGGCTCTAAATCGAGCACATGCTGAATATCAACCAGCGAGACATCATAGCGCCCCTCCATAAAATAGAGCGTGGCGCGCTTGTTCCAGCCTTCGGCATAATCAGGATAACTTTCGATCAGCTGGATAAAGGTCTTTTCCGCCGCATCATATTCATGGGCATTCATCGCAGCGGTACCTTGGCGGATCAACAATTCAGCGGTGGGTGAATCGTTCTGCACCCATAGCGCCCATATATCTGAAATAATCTTATCAGGATCCTTCGGCGCATTGGCCTGATGCAATTCGCCAAACAGCTTATCAAGCTGATCAGCGCGAGTCGCCGCATTGTTGGCGGCAAGGGCAGGCACGGCCAAGGCAATTAGAATAGACAAGATTGCAAAATTGCGCATCAGGGTAACATGGCACATTCTGCGCCATAAATAAACGCGAAACGCGCCGGAGATGCTCCAGCGCGTCACACAAACACGTGAACGTTTAAAGCTTAGCCTTGGCGCGCTTTGAAACGTGGATTCGTTTTGTTGATGATGTAAACCCGACCCTTGCGACGGATCAACTTGTTGTCGCGGTGGCGTTTTGCCAAGGATTTGAGCGAGTTACGAACTTTCATGATATTCACCTAACAGCGGGCAATAAGTTGCCCTTGATTTCGGGGCGGAACATAGTCATGGCTTTCGGCCCTGTCAACCATCGGAATTATGTTGCCAATACAATGTTAAATACTGAATTTTGGGCCAGCTTTGCGGTTTTTGCAGTTGGTGCGGGCCTCGCCGGAACCATGGTGTTGCTGGAAAAGCGCCCGCGCAAGGGGTTGAACCCGCGGCTTTTCCCGACAACGCTATTTCTATTGATTGGCGGAGCCATTGCTATTGTTGCTGCAG
>JAYVXY010000103.1:0-6690 GCA_043784785.1 Aestuariivirga sp.
CGCAGGCCTGCTATCCTCCCCGCCAAGACCACCGTCATGAGCCGTGACCCCTTCGAGGGAAGACAGGAACACACATGGCATAGTAGGAATATAATGTCAAGTGGTGAAATCATATTTTTATTTTCGTCTTCGCTCCGATTTATCGGGGAGAAGAAAGGGGCCCATATTGCCAAGGGCAATATGGGATAGATGAGGGGCCTGTTTGAGGTTGAGTTCAACTGCCAGCAGCCCCTCACCTTCCCATCTCACTTCGTTCGACGGGCCCCTTCCTCTCCCCGCTAAAGCGGGGCGAGGGAATAGAATGCACCGTCACCACATCTCCAATTTAACTCACCCCTTCAAGACGTCATTCCGGCGAAAGCCGGAATCCAGACTTTCACCAGATTCAAGCCTCAAATCCTGAGCATGCGGACAGTCTGGATCCCGACTTCCGTCGGGATGACGGGTTTGGGGTGGAGCTAAAACTGTGATGGAATAGCTGTAACGCCCTCAATGCCGACACTATCTCACAAATGTCTCAACCAGCGCTGACAGATCGGCCATCTTGGAGAACACGGCTTCGGCGCCGATGTCTTTTAGATTTTTGCCGTGGGATTCTTGATCTTCATAGGTGCCTGTGAAGCCCAGTGTCCAGCAGCCGGCATCGACGGCGGCGGCGACACCGGTGATCGAATCCTCGACCACCAAACATTTATCCGCCTTTGTTCCTGCATTTTTAGCAGCGAGTAAAAACAAATCAGGAGCGGGCTTGCCATTTGGAACATCTTCCACGGCATAGATTGCGTTTTTAAAATGTGGCAGCAGACCTGTGAGTTGCAGGGCCAATCTGACCCGCTCTTTTGGACTGTTGGAAGCAATCGACATGGTGAGGCCGAGATTGCGAATATCTTCAAGCGCATCTCGCACGCCACGCACCAGTTTCAACTCGCTACGATATAGTTCGGTCATGCGGGCGTTTTTGAGTTCGGCAAGATTGTTGGGAAAAACAACCCCGCGCTCTTTGGAAAGCTCATCCAGCATGCCGCGAAAAGTTTTGCCAACAAAACGCTTATGGGCTTCGGCTTCGCTGATTTTAACGCCATGGCGACCCAGAATTTCGACATCGGCGCGCATCGACAGTGGTTCGCTATCGACCAAAACACCATCGCAATCAAATATGATATGGGAAATGCTCATCTACGACCCTCAGGCGCCCAGATGCCGGAATGCGGCGATGACGTCAACATAGACTTCACGCTTGAAGGGTATGATTAAATCCAACATCTCTTCCATTTTGGCCCAGCGCCATTCGTCAAATTCCTGTTTGTGGCCGGGCGGTTTCAAGTTGATTTCACTATCCTTGCCGTCAAAGCTCATGGCAAACCATTTTTGCTTTTGTCCGCGATATTTCCCGCCCCAGCTCTTACCAATCAAATGTGACGGTAAATCGTAGTTATACCAGCGCGGTGACTCGGCAATAATGTGGGCTGAGGTGACGCAGGTTTCCTCGTAAAGTTCACGCGTGGCGGCCTTGGCCGCATCTTCACCTTCATCAATGCCGCCTTGGGGCATTTGCCACCATTTGCCGACACCATCATCATTTTGTTTTTCAAAGCGCCTGCCGATCCAGACAAGGCCTTTGGGGTTGAGCAGCATCACACCAACGCACGGGCGATAAGCGACGATTTCTGGTTTTATACGCTCATTCATCCCATCCGACCTTTAAATGCGGCTGAAGCCGGAATGATGACAATGCCGCGATCAGCCGCTGACTTGGCCCAATCGCGCACCGTGTCAATGGTGGTTTCAAGGCCGGTGCCGGTGCCGATGGCAATGCCATTGGTTTTGGCTTCCTCTTCCAGAAGCCCAAGGGCTGCTGCAATGGAGGCGGGGTTGGCATCAAGATCAATCACTGATTTGGCATGGCGCACCGGCATGTTGATGGTTTTGGCGACGCCATCAGTGGCAGAAAGCGGAAGCGAGCCATCCTCCAAAAACAACACACCGCGTTTGCGCAGCTCGGTCAGCATTGGCTTTATGGCACTGGCTGAGGATAAGAATCTGCCGCCCATATAATTGACCACACCAGTATAGCCGGCAAAACGGCTCATGTGCCACTGCAAGGCTTCGAGATTGGCGGCATCAGGCCCGTCGGCGAGAAGTGTTTTGGGGCCGGGATTAGTGGCGGGATAGCCCACAGGTTCCAATGGCAATTGCAGCAGAACTTCATGGCCATTGGCCCGGGCACGATCGACTTGATCTTGCAGATTATCGCCATAGGGGGCGAAGGCCAAAGTGATGTCGCCCGGCAAATCCTTGGCGGCACGCGCACTTAGTTTTTCATTGAGGCCCATGCCGCCCAGGATGATCACAATTTTCGGGGCATCGGAATGAATAAGGCCCATGGGCACGGGGCGGGCATAAATATCAGAGGGTTTTTTCCCGCTTGCCGCAATGCGGGGCAGTGGCCCCACGGCGCTGGCTTCAACGGCAGCACTGACCGGTGCTTTGGTCAAAGGCTGTCGGGCGCTCACATAAATCGTTGCATCCTGCTGATAGTTTTGCTGTTCAATGGGCTCGACGATTCTTGCCGCTGGTTTGTTTGATGTTGGCTCGGTTTCTGCCACTTGTTCGGCATCAGTGGGGGCCGTTTCTGGCAATGGATCAACACTGGCGGTCTTGACCTCTTCAACGGGCGGGACATTCAAAGTGACGATGGGTTCACCGGCAAAGGGCATGGGCTGTTTGGTCAACCAATAGCCTCCGCCCAGAAATGCACCGAGCACCACAGCGTAAGACACGGCCAAAGCATGCGGCCGTCTTGCCCAAATTCTCTGGGATAAGCGGCGCTGGTGCAGCGGCTGTTTTAGTTCGTCACGGGGCATTGATGTTGCATTTCGATTCGGATGAAAACCACTGTGCTGGCGCAAGCGTTAATGGTTCATTAACCGTACCGAAAAGAAAGGCGGAACACTTCTGTTCCGCCTGATTTTGTTTCAAAACTCAGTTCGATTGCTTGGTTGCGTCGGCTGGCTTTGCCGGGGTCACCACATTGGTGACGACCTTTTCGCCGTGCAAAAAATCAACGGCGGCTTTGAGCTGAACGTCCTTGGTGCGGTCTTCTGGCACATAGGCCGAGGAGCCGCCGCCTTCATTGCCACCGCCGGGATTGGCCAAATGTCCGCGTAAGCCGGCTTCACCTTCGGTTGACACGTTCTTGCCCAGCAATTCTGGCGACAATGGTTGCTCGATGACGATATCAGCATCAATGCCCTTGGCTTGAATTGACCGTCCTGATGGGGTGTAATAACGCTGTGTGGTCAAACGGATCGCGCCTTCATTGCCCAGAGGAATAATGGTTTGGACTGAACCTTTGCCAAATGAGCGCGTGCCAATGATGGTGGCGCGTTTTTGATCTTGCAAGGCACCGGCCACAATTTCAGATGCCGAGGCCGAGCCGCCATTGATCAACACAACCAGCTTTTTGCCATTGGTCAGATCACCCTTTTGGGCGGCATAGCGTTCGACCTGATCAGCATTGCGGCCGCGGGTTGAAACCACTTCGCCCTTTTCCATGAACACATCGCACACGGCAATCGCCTGTTGCAGCAGGCCGCCTGGATCGTTGCGCAAATCGAGAATGAAGCCTTTTTCCTTGCCACCCATTTTTGCATCAAGATCATTGATGGCTTTTTGCAGGCCGCTATCAGCTTGTTCGTTAAAGGTGCTGATGCGCACATAACCCACATCATTGGCTTCAATCGAGGATTTGACCGATTCAATCTTGATCACATCACGCACCAGCTTCACATCAAAGGGGTCGCGCTTTTCACGCACGATGGTGAGGGTGATGGGGGTGTTGATAGCACCACGCATTTTATCAACGGCTTCATTCAAGGTGATGCCTTGCACATCCTTGCCGTCAATCTTCACAATCAAATCATTGGCGAGAATGCCAGCCTTTGCAGCAGGGGTGCCATCATAAGGTGACATGACCTTGACCACGCCATTTTCCATGGTCACTTCAATGCCGAGGCCGCCAAATTCACCTTTGGTTTTGACATTCATATCCGCGAATTCTTTGGCATTCATATAGCTGGAATGCGGATCAAGCGAGGTGAGCATGCCATTGATGGCGGCTTCCATCATTTTCTGTTCGTCGGGCTTTTCAACATAGTCAGAGCGCACGCGGTCATAGACATCGCCAAACAAATTAAGCAATTTATAGGTCTCGGCATTGGTTGCCGCGGTTGCGCCATTAAAGGCCTGCATTGCAGCCACGGCCGAAACAGCACCGATCAAAACCAATCCCAAATTGCGCATTCTTGTATCTACCTTCATTTCATCGCCTCTTTTCTGCCGCCAATCCACCAGGGGGAAGGATCAACCGGGTCATTGTTTTTCCGAAATTCCACATAAAGCACAGGATGTGCATTATCCGTTTCACTGCCGATCAGCGCCACTGAAGATGGGCCTTCACCCATTCTTCCCAACGGCTCACCCGCCTTCACGGATTGTCCAATTTCGGCCGAAATTTGTTTCATACCAGCCAAGAGCACGAGATAGCCCTCTCCGGCATTCAAGATCAAGAGCTGACCGTAAGAACGAAAGGGGCCAGCGAATTCGACACGCCCGTCAACTGGCGAAATGACATTGGCCTCAGCCATGGTCGACACTGCTAACCCATCAAGGGTTCGGCCCAAACCATTATCAGCGCCGAATTGCTTTAAAATGGTGCCTTGCACCGGATATTCAAGCTTGCCTTTGCTGAGCGTAAAAACCATGCCCGGTTTGGCCAGGGCTTCGCGCTTTAGTTTTTCGGCCTGTTCCTGGGCTTTGGCTTCAGCGGTCTTCACGGCTTCGACGCGTTTTTTTTCTTCTTCCAAGGCAACAAGCAGTTGCTTCAGGCTTTTGGCTTGGGTTGCCAAATCTGCGGCGCGGAGCTTTTCCGTTTCAAGATCCTGAGCTGACGCCAAAGCCAGCGTCTTTTGGTCGGCTTGAAGCTTTACCAATTCATCTTCCGATGCGTGCAAAGCTGTTAGTGCTTCTTCCTGTGATTTCCTGGCTTCCTGGGTTTCAGTGCTGATCGCCACCAGCCTTTGTAGCTTGGTTTGAAGATCGAGTGCCTGATCGCGCATTTCAGGCACCACGGCACCGAACATCATGGCACCCCGCAAGGCTTGCAATATATTCTTGGGTTCGACAACCAGGGCCGGCGGCGGGTTTTGCTCCAAGCGTTGCAAGCCGGCCAGAAGTTCGGAGAGTTGGTCCTCTTTTTCAGCGAGATTGCTGCGAATGATCACCGACTCGGCAGCCAGCTTTTGAATTTTTGTATCGGCTTTTTGTACAGCGTTTTGTTGGCTCTCCAAATTCTTGGCCAGTGCGATCAATTTATCTGAGATTTCGGCTTGAGCCTTTACGGCGGCCTCGATGTCAGCGGTCAAAACCGTTTGCCGATCCTTTGAAATTTTGAGATTTTGTTCAACCTGACCCAGTTTTGTCGAAGGATCTGGAGTGTTGCCATCTTCAGCTTGAGCCAAGGCGCAGGGCAAATATCCGGCCAGAGCCAAGGCCAGCAAAACACCGCAGTTGCGCAAATTCAGAGATCTCATGGTGGAAGCGAAGCTGCCTTAATCACATGTCGAAAATGGGGCCGATCAAGACCGATGATAAGGATGATTAACCATAATCGTGAGTGAACGGTAAATTTGTTCCAAGAGCATGATGCGGGCCAACCGATGCGGCCAGGTCATTTGACCTAAGGCAATGAGATAATTGGCCTTTGTTCTGGTTTCAGGGCTGTGACCATCGGGCCCACCCAGCATGAAAACCAGATCACCTATGCCTTGATCGGCCTGTTTTCGAATCAATGCCGCGAAATCTTCACTGGAATGTGATTTGCCGCGCTCATCCAAAACGAAGGTCACCGCCCCCGAAGGGACGGCCTGCCACAGGATTTTGGCTTCTTCTTCCATACGCAGTTTGGCGCTGGGATTTTGCGATTCTGCCCATTCGCTGATTTTGAGTGACGACACGCCTGCCTTTTTACCGAAGGTTTCAATACGGAAAGTATAGTCGCTGGCCAGCATTTTCTCTGGCCCGGTTTTAAGTTTTCCGATTGCAGCAATGTGCAGACGCAAGGCGCTAACGCCCAAAGAGTTTAAAATGAATAGAGATTCTTCTCCCTCCCCTCTTGTGGGAAGGGCCGGGGTGGGGGTCGCGCGGTACTAACCAATTGATTGTGAGGGCCAAGATGATATGGGCCTGAGCGACCCCCACCCTAACCCTCCCCACAAGGGGGAGGGGATGAGAGTTGGTTTTGTGTAAAACCATACAATTCTAGTCCTCGCGGGCTTCCATGGTGCCTTGCTCTGAGGGTGCGTGTTCCGACCAGAGCTTTTCGAGATTATAGAAACTGCGCACTTCGGGACGGAACACATGCACAATCACATTGCCTGCATCCACCAGAACCCAATCGCTTTGATCCAGACCTTCGACGCGAACATCTTTTTGGCCATGGGCTTTGAGCTTGATGACCAATTGATCGGCAATGGCGGCCACATGGCGGTTGGCACGACCTGACGCAATCACCATGCCATCTGCCATTGATGAGCGACCTTCGAGATTAATGGCAATGACCTGTTCAGCCTTGGCATCATCCATCGCATCTAAAATCACATTCATCAAAGGCCAGTCTGGCCCGGCATATCG
>JAYVXY010000104.1:0-6688 GCA_043784785.1 Aestuariivirga sp.
ACGACATGCGGGCGGGCGTGTTTCTCTGGCATAACGCTGGGCGATTGACTTCGTTCAATAGTTGTGTGCAACTTAGATTTGTTAAAACACGCAAAAATGCTGAGGAAAAAGATTAAAAATGGTAATTTCGCTATTTTTAGTTGTTGCAAGTTTGTAGTGTTCAGAGCCATGTTTTCAATATCAGGGGAATTCGAATGTTTGGAAAGTTTAGCCTTATCGCTGTGTGTGCATTAAGTGTGGCGGTGATATCCAATGATGCTTTTGCTGGCACAAAAAAAGTCGTTCAACCGACAGGTGCTGCTCGTGAAGCGCAGTTTAAAAAGGTGGTTCAGGACTGCCAAAAGCAGGCGCATGGCATAAGGAGCATGTCGGCTGAATGGGGAAGCCATTATGGGCGCACCGGTTGGTGGTGTCATAGCCGGGGCTAGAGCAATATGCGTTTTAAGAGATCCATCAAAACTTAAATTTCCCTAGATTTAACAGGGGTCAAAATGAAGTGAACCGATTTGGTCTCACTTCATTTTGGTCTAATCAATCCACTTCGTCTTCTGCGACCACCCATTTTTCTTTCAGTGCGCCGGCTTTCCAATCGTGAAATGCGGGCGTTGCCAAAATTGCATTCATATAGTGCTGGGTGTCTTCGGTTACTTTGATGTCGTAGGTTTCGAGCCTTGTCACAACGGGTGTGAACATCGCGTCGGCAATTGAGAATTTGCCGAATAGAAACGGCCCCCTGCTACCATGGGCTTTACGACATTCGCGCCACAGCTTTTCAAGCCTTGCCACATCCGACAAGATGCCTTCATTCAGAGGAACAGGTTTGATGGCGCGGCGTAAATTCATCGGGCATGCGCTGCGCAAATGGCCAAAGCCTGAATGCATTTCTGCGGAAACTGAGCGGGCCATAGCGCACGCTGTTTTGTTTTTGGGCCAAAGGTCTCGGTCTGGCCAAGTTTCAGCGATATACTCCATGATCGCCAATGAATCCCAAACCGTGTTCTTGCCGTGAATCAGAATTGGCACTAATCCAGCTTTTGATATTTTCCGAACGGCCTTGCCAAAGGCTGGTTCACCAAATCGGATGAGCTTTTCATCAAAGGCGATACCTGCCATTGCGAGTGCCATATAGGGCCTGATTGACCAAGATGAATAATTCTTGTTGCCGATCACGAGTGTTGGTTTAGCCATCAGAACCTTCCTTTGGCTTTGCTTACATGGATTTGGGCAAATAGCGCCACACCAAAATTGCCAAACTGCTCAGGCAAACGCCTAAAATGATGAACACAATCGATACATCAAAATAGGAAAGAGCGATGGCAAAGATAAAGCCAGGGATTAGTTCTGAAAAATCAATAAAAGTCCGGTAGACAGCCGTCATGCGTTGCCGCTCCAGCGGGTGTACCGCGCGTAAAAATGGGATGCCCCCCACGCTGTCTATGCCAGAGGCAGCCAAAGCTGCGAGCAGAAGTAATGCAGCTGCAATGATTGGCGCATGAACACCAAACAAGCCTGCAGCGATGCAAGACAATGATGTGACTGAGAAACATAGTGCAATGACATTGCGCACGCCAAAAAGTTTGGACAATGCGCCATAGCCAAAGGCCAATACGAGAAAGAGTTGGCTGATTGAAATGATTATGCCGCCTGAGAATTTGCTCAAGCCACCTTGAATCATCAGCAATGGCCCATAGGTGAAAAACGCACCCCAGAAACAGGAACGGCCAAATGCGATGGCCCATGCCAACCTGAGCCGCGGCTGGGACGCAAAGCGCGCGACATTGGCCAGAGGGTTAAACGGTGCCAGGGTGCCCGATGGCATGGCTATGTTTTCATGCAACCGCAAATACCAAAACACGCAAAGCACCAGAACACCCACGGCCATCGCCGCCATTTGTGGGGCGACTGGACCATATTGTGTGTAAAGCCAAACGCCAGTTGCCGGGCCTATAACCCACGCAAAAGTGGAAAGGGCCAATCTCAAGGGCTCAGACCTTGTCAAATCCGCTTTGCGGATGTGATCCATGATATAAAGCTGGAGCGTGACGTTCATGATGGATGCGCCCGAATTGCGCAGGATCACCCCTGCCACCTGCCCGGTCAGCGTGAAGCTGGCCAATGCGATGCTGCCACCAATCAGCATCAATCCGCCTGTCGTGTAGGCCCAGCGCCTGCGCATTTTGCCGAATAGAAACGGCATGCACAGGGTTATCATCAGCACGGTGAATGAAACACAGGTGCCAAGTATGCTTACCGCACGGGTTGAGCCTAACAGATCATAGGCCTGGATTGAGAGAACACCTGAATTGAAGGCGCGCACCAACGATTCCATGAGAAATAACAGCCCAAAAGTTGCCGCTCCGGCACGGCGAAATTGGCTTGCGGGAATCATCTGGTCTTGATTGGCACTCATATTTCCACCTTGGCGCGGCAACCGCGCTGTTTACAACCCCTACCAACACTTGCTTAAAGCTGTCCCATGAATAATCCTCACGACCACCAATCTGGACTCATGGAAAAACAGCGCGTTGCATTCGTATCAATGTTCGCCAGCGCCGTTTTAGCCTCGATTAAACTCATCGCTGCAGTAATCACCGGCTCGCTTGGTGTGTTAACTGAAGCGATCCACAGTCTGATTGATCTTGGTGCCACAGTCGTAACCCTGTTTGCCATTCGCTGGGCCAGCCAACCTGCGGATGATGATCATCAATTTGGCCATGCCAAGATTGAAAGCGTGGCGGCTTTGCTGGAAACAGTGTTGTTGTTTGGCACAGCGGTTTTTGTGGCCTATGAAGCCATTGGCAGGCTGATTACGCCACATGGATCATTGACCATTCAATGGTGGGCTTTTGCAATCATGATTGGCTCAATTGTGGTGGACTTCAACCGGTCTCGCGCTTTGCGAAAAACGGCAACGCGAACGTCGAGCGATGCATTGCAAGCTGATGCCACGCATTTTGAATCAGATATGTGGAGTTCGTTTGCTGTATTGCTAGGTTTGTGCGGCGTGTGGCTGGGATTTCAATGGGCCGATTCGGTAGCGGCACTGCTGGTCTCAGCCTATATTTGCAAAATTGCCTGGGGCTTGGGGAGTGCAACTCTCAATACTTTGCTTGATGCGGCCCCTGTCGGAGTTACGAAGCTCATTGCAGATATTTCAGAACAGCAAGATGGCATTCTCAGTGTCAATCAATTGCGGGTGCGGCCGGCTGGCTCAACATTGTTCGTAAACCTTGATGTGAATGTGCCGCGCATGATTAACTTTGCTGCAATTGCCGATTTGAAAACAAAACTGGCCAGCGCCATTCATGCGAAAATCCCGCAGGCAGATATTTCGATCACCGCAACCCCCGTTGCTCTGGACAATGAAACTGCGTTCGACAAAATCGGTTTGATTGCAGCACAAAGAAATGCAGCGATTCACCATATTACTGTGCAACAAATTCATGATCGGATGGCCGTGAGTTTTGATTTTGAGGTTGATGGTGCGACAACTCTGGCCGATGCCCATGATCAGGCAACTCTGCTGGAAGAAGCCATCTGCCTTGGCCTGGGTGGCGATGTCGAAGTTGAGAGCCATATTGAACCGCGGCCGATTCAGACGTTAAGCGGCGAGCCCGCAACGGCGCAAGAAACTAAAAAACTTGAATTGGTTTTGCAACAGCTCGCCAAATCTCAAAAATCATTGAGTGACCTTCATGATGTGCGTGTGCGTCGATCTGAGGATGGCCTTTATGTTCATTATCACTGTCATTTCGCAGCGGATGAAACTGTTGAAGCGGTTCATAACAGTGTTGATCAAATTGAAACCGGCTTGAAGTCCAAGTTCAAGAATATTCACCGCGTCGTTGCTCATGCCGAGCCGCTGGTCGGCGGTCGGCAAAAGCATTGAGGTATTTATCCGTTTGAAGCTTTACTCAATGTGCGCAGATGTTCCAGCTCATCTGCCGGAATCTCGACCCTGTTGGCAGCAGAAAAGGCTTCATAGAAGCTAACTTCCAAAAGTCCCTGCAACGTTGTCATCTCAGCGCCTTTTGCCATATTGCGCAGTTCAAGAATCATGTCGGCGATATATTGTGCGGTTTCTTGTGCATTGGTTTTGGTTTTTGAGAGTTTTGAGTTGCCAGAATTCTTCTCGGAATTGCTTTTAGTTGTCTCGTCGTCCACGATTTAACCTCGTCTTGCCCAGCCAACCTGCTGTGGTTGTGGTATCAAGTTAAAGCCCTCTATAGTTGTAGTAAACATATCACTGGTTGCGTAGAGGTTGTAATTTGGTGATATTACATCAAAAATAGGGTTTTCTTGCCTCGAACACCATATACGCCTATGAGCATCGCCCAAGTTGAACCGGAAAATTGCATGACTGTTGTCGTTGTCGAATCGCCTTCCAAGGCAAAAACCATCAATAAATATTTAGGCTCAGACTTTACGGTGCTGGCTTCTTTCGGGCACGTACGTGATTTGCCAGCCAAAGATGGCTCGGTGAAGCCAGACGAAGATTTTGCCATGGATTGGGAGGTCGATAGCAAATCAGCCAAACGCCTGTCTGATATTGCCACTGCCCTCAAAGGTTCCGACCGCCTGGTTCTGGCAACCGACCCTGATCGTGAGGGGGAAGCTATTTCCTGGCATGTATTCGAAGTGCTCAAGAAAAAAGGGGCGCTCAAGGGCAAAATCGTACAACGCGTGGCTTTTAATGCCATCACCAAATCATCCGTTCTTGAAGCGATGGCCCACCCGCGCGAAGTGGATGGGGCGTTGGTTGATGCTTACCTCGCCCGCCGCGCTTTGGACTATTTAGTGGGCTTCACACTGTCGCCGGTTCTCTGGCGGAAATTGCCGGGGTCGCGCTCGGCTGGCCGGGTGCAATCGGTGGCGCTGCGCTTGCTTTGCGATCGTGAATTGGAAATTGAAGCTTTCAAATCCCAAGAATATTGGACGATTGACGGCACTTTCGTCACGTCTAAAGGCCAAGAATTCTCTGCTGCCCTTGCCAGCATCAATGGCAAGCGCCTTGAAAAGCTGGAACTGAAAGATCAAGCTTCGGCACAAGCTATTGAAGCTGCCGTTAAGGGCCAACGCTTCACGGTTGAAAGCCTTGAAAGCAAACCCGCCAAGCGCCACCCTTATGCGCCATTCCGCACCTCGACTTTGCAACAAGAAGCTTCACGCAAGCTTGGCTTTTCTTCAGCCAAGACGATGCAGATCGCCCAGCGCCTCTATGAAGGCGTTGATCTGGGTGGCGAAACCGTCGGTCTGATCACCTATATGCGAACTGACGGAATCGACATGGCGCCTGAAGCGATTGCGGCTACGCGCAATGCAATTCTAAAAACCTTTGGCGAACCCTATCTGCCATCGGCTCCGCGCATCTACACCAGCAAGCTCAAAAACGCTCAGGAAGCGCATGAAGCCATTCGTCCGACTGACCCCGGACGTTTGCCTGACAAAGTCAAAAGCGTTTTGGACGGTGAGCAACTTGCACTTTATGATTTGATCTGGAAGCGCACCATTGCCAGCCAAATGGAAAGTGCTGAGATGGAGCGCACCACTGCCGACATCGGCACCACGGGCCATGACGGCAAACATTATAGTTTCCGCGCCAATGGTTCGGTAGTGAAGTTTGACGGTTTCTTGCGTGCCTATACTGAAGATTTAGATGATGGCGAAGATGAAGATGCCAAGCGCCTGCCCGCCATGGCACGCGGCGACATTACGGGTGTTAAAAAGATCGAAGGTGTTCAGCATTTCACTGAGCCACCCCCACGCTATTCGGAAGCCTCGCTGATCAAGAAGCTGGAAGAGCTGGGCATTGGCCGCCCGTCAACTTATGTCAGCATCATCAAAACGCTGGGTGATCGCGGTTATATGCGCATCGAGAAGAAGCGCTTGATTCCTGATGATAAAGGCCGCGTTGTAACAGCCTTCCTTGAATCGTTTTTCAAGCGTTACGTTGAGTTTGATTTCACCGCGAATTTGGAAGAGCAGCTTGACCGGATCTCAGCGGGTGAGATTGATTACAAGCAAGTGTTGCGCGATTTCTGGAAAGATTTCACGGCGGCCTTGGCTGAAGTGAAAGACTTGCGCATTACGCAAGTGATTGACTCACTCAATGACATGCTTGAGCCGCATATTTTTCCGGCCAAGGCCGACGGTAGTGATCCGCGTGCCTGCCCTTCTTGTGCGGATGGAAGATTATCGTTGAAGCTTGGCCGTTTTGGTTCGTTTATCGGTTGCACCAATTATCCGACTTGCAATTACACAAGACCGATGTCGAGCAATGCTCAAGACGCGGCTGCGGCCATTCCTGCTGGTGGTATTTTGCTGGGCAATGATCCTGAAACGGGCGAACCCATCACACGCCGCATGGGGCGTTTTGGGCCCTATGTGCAGCTGGGCGAAGCCGTGGAAGGTGAAAAGCCGCAGCGCGCCTCGATCCCCAAGCGCATTGATGTGAACACACTTGACCTTGAGCAAGCGCTGAAACTTCTATCCTTGCCGCGCGAAGTTGGTCTGCATCCAGAAACCCAAACGCCGATCACGGCTAATTTTGGCCGCTTCGGGCCTTATATTTTGCATGATGGTATTTATGCCAATCTTGAATCTGATGATGATGTTTATACGATTGGCCTCAACCATGCGGTTGATCGTTTGGCTGAAAAGCGCGCCAAGGGCCCATCCAATCGGGCGC
>JAYVXY010000105.1:0-6648 GCA_043784785.1 Aestuariivirga sp.
ACCTATCCCACAGCCACCTCCTTCAAGGACGGCGGTCTCGATACCGACACCTTGACCTACAGCGCCACGGGTTTGCCCGCAGGCCTGACGCTGAACACGGCGACCGGGGTGATCTCCGGGACATTACCATTTGACGCCAGCCGTGGCGGGCAAGATCCGGCCAACCCGGGCATTTACCTTGTCGCCGTCAGCGCCAACGACGGACAGGGCGGGACGGTCGAGACCACGTTCAGGATCAGGGCAGTTGGCGGCGTATCCGAGCGCGTCGAAAAGTTTTCAAAGCCGGATGTCATTGATAACCACAATGCAAATGTTGCGGCGCGTGAGCCAGTAGCCGTTACCGGTGTTGTCGTCGATACGGTGGAAAATGCTGGTGGATTCGGTTCTCTGTCTGGGACGCTGAGAGCGGATCGCGTCATCCTTGATTCGGTCAACCAGTTCAGTTCGCTGGGATCAATCGGAACGCCAATCGATGGTCGCGGTTTTGTCCTGGCCGAAGTCCACCGCATTGACCGCATATCGCAGGCCGAAATCACTGCACCTGGCCATGCGCAAATGGCTGAATTCGAGCCGCGCAGCTTCCTCGGTCATTCCGTCGAATTCGACCTGTTGCATTCGACGGACCCAAATCATGCGGTGATGCTTGATACCATCCGCCGTTTCGATACCATCGCGCTGCAATTCCGGGAATTAGGCGTCAGTGCCACCTCCGAATCGCTGGTCTATTCGCTGCATCTGCCCGATGGCAGCCCGGCCCCAAAATGGCTGGAGCGGCTGGCCTCCAACGTCTTCATGGGACGTCCGCCCTCGGATATCGAGCGGCTGAACCTCCTTGTGCGGATCACCCGCCAGGATGGCACGGTCATTGACCGGCCAATTTCAGTGGATGTGCAAACGGGCAATTTGCATGATCGCTCGAATGAAGCGGCAGTGCCGGTCGGCGGCAAGATCGAGCCGCATGCAAATTTGCATCAAAAGAATGTAACTCTTTTGTTTACGCAACAGGTCAGACAGGCATCCGCGCCGCCCGGTGATACTACTGGACTCGAACGAGCGCTTGGATTTTAAGAAGAAAGAGGGTCATGATTGGTTCTCGGTCAGAATTATCCCAGCTGACTGCGGGCGATGGACTCGATCAACGGCAGCCTTAGTGACACTTTGTGCTTGCTGCATCGGTCAAAAAAGCGCTGCGCGAGGAATTTTCGTCGCGCCATGGGCTCGTGTCTCGGTTGGCGGTGCTCGGCATGCTCGCAACAGTCAGTGCGGGGGTAAAAATCGTGCATCTCATACCTTTGACGGGAAAGGACTTTTGGAAAGGACTTCGCCTTGCGCTTACAAACTTATTAACCTAAACGTAACCATATATTGTGATAAAAACAACGTTGCGTGTTGTGTTTGTTGAGTTTCGTTCCGGGCTTTTGCCTGAAATCCATTTTGAACCTCAATGAGGCATTTGTGAAAAAGTCGTTGACCGGTGCGCGCCAGCGCACAATCTCCTTTGCTTTAAAAGTGGCAGCTCTCCTGGTCGGAACCAATTTTTTGGCTGCTTGTGCTGTGACTCCAAAAGCGCTCGATGCCTCCGAACTGGGAATCTATGCGCAAGACAAGATGGATCGCGTCACCGCTGGGCAAGAGCCAATAACCCATTCGATCAGTTTATATGAAGCCATTGCTCGCGCGCTAAAGTATAATCTTGACCAAAAAGTTGAACTCGTCCAGCAAACCCTGCGCGTGAAGGAGCTTAATCTTTCGAATTATTCTGGACTTCCATCATTTGTAGCCAATTCAGGCTATGCCGGGCGCAGCAATGATTATGGCAGCACTAGCATTTCCCTGTTATCGCAGAAGCAATCACTTGAGGCATCAACGGGGCAAGAGCGCCAGGATTTGGCTTCCGATGTGACGCTGAGTTGGAATATCCTTGATTTTGGCTTGTCTTACGTGCGCGCCCAGCAAGCCTCCGACCAGGTGCTGATCGCAGGTGAAACCCGGCGCAAGGTTTTGTCCAGGATTGTCGAGGATGTGCGCACGGCTTACTGGCGTGCCGTCACCAGCGAGCATCTCGTGGCACGCCTGCATTCGCTTGAAGCGCGCACCAAGCGGGCCATCGTTGATTCGCACAAGCTATTTGAAGACAAGCTGACATCGCCGGTGACAGCGCTGACCTACGAGCGCGAATTGATCGAAATCCAGCGCGAGGCGCAGCGGATTGATGGCGAGCTCAAGATTGCCCGCAGCCAGTTGGCTGCCTTGATGAATTTGCCTCCAGATGCCCGGTATTCGCTGAATACCAGCCATGGTGGTGCCCCGGCTCTGCATCTGGGCAAATCAACCAGGGAACTTGTCAAGATCGCCCTTGAGAACCGTTCTGAAATGCGCGAGGTCATTTACAAGACGCGTATCAACGCAAAAGAGGCAGAAGCGGCGCTTTTGGGACTATTGCCAGGCATCAACGTGTTTCTGGGCGTGGATGCCGACACCAACAAATACCTTTATAATTCCAACTGGATCGGCTGGGGTGCCAAAGCCAGTTGGAACTTGATGAAAGTGTTCCAGTATCCGCAGACCCAGGCGGTCATTGATGGCCAGGACAGGTTGCTAGATGAGCGCGCGCTCGCCTTGACCATGGCCGTAATGACGCAGGTTCATGTCAGCCGGGTGCGCTTTGCCCATGCGCAGGACGAGTTGAAAACAGCGGGCCAGTACAAGGATGTGCAGCACAAACTGATCGAGCAGATGCGCGCTTCAGCCCAGACCGACAAAATCAGCGAGCAGACGCTGATCCGCGAAGAGATGAACCTTGTCGTTGGCGATGTAAAATATGATCTGGCCTATGCCAATGTGCAGAATGCCTATGCCAATATTTTTGCATCTTTGGGGCTGGACGCCTTTCCTGCGGATGATATCGGGACGACTTCGGTCAAGGATCTGGCGGGAAAATTGCGAAAAACGTGGGTGGCACTGGGTAACCTGTCAGTGATCAAACCTATCGTGCCTGAATCTATCAGCCCAATAGTAGCAGCAAGCAAATAAGTGTTGTCTTGCTGCGTTTTAAACTTCTCAATGATGGCAAAATGCGAGCGCACATTTCCGATTATTTAGTGGCTGGACGAACAGCTTTTGTCAGACTTCTTTGCGGAATGCTGGCTATCATTTCTTTGTCACCCATCTCGGAAGATGCGGCAGCCCAGGCCTCTGCGAAACCGGCTGTTCTCAATCCCAGCACGGACCCGCTGGCGTTGAGGTAGATGAACTGGACGCTGGCTGGATGGCCCTTCGACAGTTCAGCGGTGCTTGCCGACGAAAGGCCAAAGCTGGCCGTGCAACCAGAAGCCAGGCATTTGGCATCGCCAATGACGGTTACATCCGCCCCCAGCCGCAAGACAACCACTGAAGAGGGCAGCAGGGGCGCGATGGACAAAGACCCCTTGGCGTTGCCAGTGGGATCGCGGATGAGTTCCCAATGAAATGCCAAGACACCGCTAGGCCCGAATATGTCCTGGCTGACATTGCACAATTTGGATTGGGCAGATTTATCCTCGACACAAGCCATCGTCCAATCACTGAATTGCTGTGTGATGCGGCGGGTGTTTGAACCTGCTGCCTGAGACGGTGCTGAAAGCACCGTCACCACCAACAAGGCGCTCCAAAAAAACGCCACTTTCTGTTTCACCATCATCATGTTGCCTCAAAACTGGTAATCGGCATGAACAGAGCCGCCAAACGACTTGAAATCGGACACGCCGGTCGATACCGCACCACCAAGGCTCCAGTGCCCGTCAGGTGTCAGCATTCCGACACGCAAGGCCATGGATGTCTGGCCACCGAATGTGCCAAGGCCCATGCCGACTGCGAAATGTCCGGGCTGAATTTGCTGGCCACCCTGCATCGCCATGGCCCCGGCAATGCCGCGATTCGCAACGCCCTTGTATTTATTGAAGTTGCTCGACAAATTGTTGAGACTCGATGATAACGAGGAGACTGCCTGGTTGGTTGAATAGAGCTGGCTTCCATTTACTGCATCGGTCGATGTGGCCGAAACGTTTCCAGCCGCGACATTGACGATGCGGCGCTGCAGTGCCGCGTTGCCTACAGACACGACGTTGGCGAGGCCGCCATCTGTCGATCCTGCACCAAGTGCCACCGAATTGGTTCCTGTCGATACCGCAGCCGTGCCGATGGCAACACTATTGGCTTTTGTGGCCTGTGCGTTTTGTCCGACGGCAACCGCACCGGGACCGCTGGCCTGAGCCGCTGCCCCGTTGCCAGCGCCATTGACTTGGACATATTGGCCGGAGGCGGTTTGCTGGTTGAGCGCGGCAATGGCCGACCCGACATCTGCATAGGATGCGCCGCCCACGACATAGGCCGGTGCAGTGACCTGGCCCGTCACGCTGTTCATCGCCGCGCCGCCGCCCAAGGCTGCCGCAGTCGAAGCCGCCACTGCGAAAAGCTGGCCGCCATTGGTGGCATCGCTTGAACTGGCAACTAAATTTCCCGGCGCGAGGTAGACAAGCTTACGCTGTGTCGTGGCATTACCAACCGAGACAACATTGCTCTGGCCGTTGTCGTCCGAGGCTACGCCGATTGCAGCGGAATTTAGCCCGGTGGAAACGGCATTGGCACCCAGAGCCAAACCGCCGGGGTTGCTGACGCTGGCACCTTGGCCAATTGCGATTGCGCTGGCACCATTCGCCATGGCACTATCACCCAGGGAGACGGCGCTTTGTCCTTGCGCCTGCGACAAATTGCCCAAAGCAACCGCACCCTGCCCAATGGCAGAGTTATTAGCACCAATGGCAGTTGCGCCCGTGCCGGTTGCTACATTTGGGTCGCCAATAGCCACCGCACCATTGCCGGTAGCAATATTGCCCGCACCCAGCGACACTGCACCAGTGCCACCTGACGCCTTTGCATTCTGGCCAATGGCCAGCGAACTTTTGCCTTGCGCCACCGCATTATTGCCTATGGCGACAGAACTATCGCCCGCAGCCGATGCACCACCGCCCGATGCCAGCGCATTGACGCCGGACGCAGAAAGCACAACAGGGGTGACAGAATTATAGATCGTCGGGCTGACTAAATTGGCGACTCGTGTCTGCAATCCGGTGAGGTTCTGGCCGACGGCATAAAGCTGGCTACCGTTGACCGCATCGGTGGATGACGAACCAATTGCTCCAGCGGCGAGGCCAGTCACAGTGACCTGCCGGGTGGAAGCTGGCAAGCCGGTGTTCCTCGACAGGTCGATTTGTGCGACAGGATTGCCATTGAACACGAGATATTGCACCGCATTAGCTGCGGTGGCTTGCGCTGCGACCGCTGCCGCCTGCGCGCCTGCAGCACTGGTCTGCGCCACAACCGCAGATTGCTGAATAGAGTAGAGCTGGCCGCCATTGACGGCATCAGTCGATCCGCTAGCGAGCGTGCCGGTTGCAAGATTTTTGACGTTGACCGGCTGGCTGGTATTGGCACCTGACAATTGTACGATATTGGTGGCCGCGCCATTGGCATCGGTTGCATATTTGACAGCAGTGTTTTGCAGGATACTGATGGCGGACTGGGCGTTTGCGGCAGTGTTCTGGGCTGTATTTGCCAGTGTCTGGGCTGATGTGGCAGCGGCTTGTGCTGCGGTTGCGGCTTGCTGGACACCAAAAACTTGTGCGCCATTGACCGCATCGGTTGAAACTGCATTCACTTGTCCGGCGGCAACGCCTGTCAGACTGACGGCGCTGGTTCCCGCTGGCAGGACGGAACTGCCAGCCAGATTGACGGCTGCTGTCGGCTGGCCGTTTGCCGTCGTATAGCGCACGGCATTGGTATTGCTGACGGTTGTTGCCGCCAAGGCTGCATTGATCTCGGGGGCGGTGACAAAGTTTTGCGGCACCGAACAAGGTGTCACTTGGGCGGTGGCGACATTGACGGAAAACACGCTGGTTGTGGAGTTCGCGGCAGCAAACTGGCCGCTGCCAGGAATGCTGGCTGTCGATGAGGGTTGCAAGACGCAGCCAGAAATGCCGGTGACGGTTGCGGCACTTTGGGCAAATGCGGATATTGGCAGGCATCCCAGCGCGGCGACGCACTGGAGCAATTTGATTTTGGAACGCATGAGGAAAACCCTGGAAACTGAAAACTCGAAACGCTGAAAACAACGAACCGCTAATCAGACCATGATGAATTTTAAGATTGAATTTTTGAATAAAATATTTGGTTAATTTATTATTTGCACTCATTTGTAATTTGTATACTTGTCCATAAATATCCTCAAGTTTGTTGCCTCGTTTCCGAACCGGCATCACCGCTCCTCTTGCATCGCGAATCGCAGTCTCACTACCAATTTAGAATAAATCTTAGCCAACCGCATTTTTGTCCGAGGTTAAAGTGTCGAGATGCCAGCGAAATGGTGGCAATCTTCACAAAACGGTTCAGCGTGAGGCGGCCATCGCCGCACCGGCTCTACTCGCGGCGTAAGGCCGCCGCTCACGAAGCCAGCCAAGGGCCTGTCTCCGCCTTCGGTAACAATCCGTCTCATAAAGAATTGCGACACCGCGCCAGAGCGCTGCGACATTCGGCATAAGCCCGTTCCCACCGCAAGCGCCAGGACCTGGCGCACAAGGGGAAAGATGGCGTGCCCCCTCTCTCCCCAGCAAG
>JAYVXY010000106.1:0-6635 GCA_043784785.1 Aestuariivirga sp.
GATTGCCTTCATCTTCATTCATCTGTTGGGGCTTTCATCCAACATCATGAGCCTTGGTGGGATTGCCATTGCTATTGGGGCCATGGTGGATGCGGCCATTGTGATGATTGAAAATGCCCACAAACACATGGAGCGGGCACCGCCTGACAAGCCGCGCATCGACATCATTGTGGATGCAGCAAAGGAAGTGGGACCTGCGCTGTTCTTTGGACTGTTGATTATCACCGTTTCGTTCCTGCCCATCTTCACTTTGGAAGCGCAGGAAGGGCGGCTGTTCAAGCCTCTGGCCTATACCAAAACTTTTTCCATGGCGGCAGCAGCATTTCTGTCAATTACGCTTGTGCCAGCCCTGATGTTCCTGTTCATTCGCGGGCGCATCATTGCCGAGCACAAGAACCCCATCAACCGACTTTTGATCTGGCTCTACCGGCCCATTATCAAGGGTGTTCTCAAAGCCAAGACCTTCACCATTCTAGTGGCTTTGGTTGTGCTGGGTGCGAGCTATTGGCCCGCCTCCAAACTTGGTTCGGAGTTCATGCCCACCCTCAATGAAGGGACGCTGTTCTATATGCCCACAACCTTGCCTGGCCTCTCGGTCACCAAGGCGGCAGAGCTTTTGCAAACCCAGAACAAGATCATCAAATCCTTTCCCGAAGTGGAATCCGTATTTGGCAAATCAGGCCGCGCTGCTACGGCCACAGACCCGGCACCTACAGAAATGATTGAAACCATCATCAACCTCAAACCCAATGCCGAATGGCGCAAGGGTGTGAGCATTGACAGCTTAATCACTGATATGGACAAGGCCTTGCAGTTTCCCGGCGTGTCCAATGCCTGGACCATGCCGATCAAGGCCCGCATTGATATGCTCTCCACGGGCATTCGCACACCCGTTGGCATAAAAGTGTTTGGACCTGACTTGAAGGAGATTGAGCGGCTGGGCCGCGAGATTGAAAAGGCGCTACGGCAATTGCCGGATACATCGAGCGCCTTCTCGGAGCGGGTGATTGGTGGCTACTATCTGGAAATCACGCCAGACCGCGAACGGCTCGCGCGTTATGGTTTGATGGTTCAAGATGTGCAGGATACGATCGCCATGGCGCTGGGGGCCGAACCCATCACCACGGCGGTTGAGGGCCGAGAGCGTTACGCCGTCAATCTGCGTTTGCCACGTGATCTGCGCAGTGATCCCGAAAGCATTGCCCGCAATGTGCGGGTGAGCGGATCAACGGGCGTGTCGGTGCCCTTGGGTGAAGTTGCAGACATCAAACTCACCACGGGACCTTCAACTCTTCGCACAGAGAATGCGCAGCTTGCGGCCTATGTGTTTGTTGATACACGCGATAGCGACATTGGCGGCTATGTGGCCAAAGCCCAAAAAGCCGTGGCTGATAATGTGAAGTTTCCGCAAGGCTATTATGTGACCTGGAGCGGACAGTTTGAATATCTCGAACGCGCCAAGGCGAAACTGAAACTAGTGGTGCCGTTTACACTGCTCATTATCTTCATGCTGCTCTATCTAAACTTTGGCAAGTTGACAGAAACCCTGATCGTCATGCTCTCCCTGCCATTCTCTCTGGTGGGCGGCCTATGGCTGATGTGGTGGATGGGGTTCAACTTGTCTGTTGCAGTTGCCGTGGGCTTCATTGCACTTGCAGGTGTTGCGGCAGAAACTGGCGTGGTGATGCTGATCTATTTGCAAAACGCTTTGGATGAATGGAAGCATCGCGCAGCATCAGAGAGTCGTGCCTTCACCAAGGCTGACCTCTATGGTGCGATTATGGAAGGGGCAGTAGACCGCGTGCGCCCCAAGATGATGACCGTGGCCGCCATTATGGCAGGCTTGCTGCCGATCCTGTGGAGCACAGGCACTGGCTCCGAAGTCATGCAGCGCATTGCTGTGCCAATGATCGGAGGTATGGTATCGTCAACCATTCTGACACTTGTCGTTATCCCCGCAATTTTTGCTCTCACGGAGGGTGCAAGAATGCGATTTAAGAAGAAGCCAGAAACCAAACTTGTTGAAGTCCATGCCTAAGCAACAGAAAGGAAACATCATGTCTACATTTGCAATCAATCGTCGGAACCTACTCGCCACAGCGATTTCTGTTTTAGCTCTACCAAGCATGAACGCTGGGGCTGCAACCTACCCACCGATCAAGGCCTACCGCAATCCCGGCTGTGGCTGCTGCTAGAAATGGGCAGCGCATCTTAAACAAGCTGGCTTTGATATTACAATGGAGGACGATCCAAACTTGGAAGCGCGCCGTGTTGCAGCAGGCGTTCCCGTTGATATTGCCGGATGTCACACGGCCTTCATGGGAGACACCATCATCGAAGGCCATGTTCCCGTCGAAGACATCAAGCGCTTCCTCGCCGAAAAACCTGATGCACGTGGCCTAGCAGTTCCCGGCATGCCCGCTGAATCACCCGGAATGGAAAATGGTGGGCGAGCTGATCCCTTCACCGTGTTCCTGTTCAAAAGCGATGGGACCAAAGTTGCCTATGCCCAACATTAATAAGAATGCACCACTAATAGCGCTCGCGGCAGCGGCGCTGTTTGGCGTTTCTACCCCGCTTGCCAAACTGCTGTTGGGCGACATCAGCCCGTGGTTGTTGGCTGGTCTGCTTTATCTGGGTTCAGGTTTTGGCCTAGGTTTGTTGATGCTGGCGCGTAAATTCAGTGGCTTGGCTGCAAGCGAAACTGCGTTGTCGCGGACTGATATTCCTTGGCTTGCCGGAACAATTTTATTCGGCGGAATACTTGGGCCGTTATTGCTTCTGTACGGGTTAAATCTCACCGACGCTGCTTCTGCATCATTGCTGCTCAATCTTGAAGCAGTGTTTACGTTATTACTGGCATGGATCGTGTTTCGTGAGCATGTTGACTCGCGGCTGTTCATCGGTGCCATTGCAATTGTCGCGGGTGCATTGCTTCTATCTTGGCAGGGAAGTTTTGGGAATTTGAGTTGGGGCGTTGTTTTCATCGCACTTGCCTGTTTTTCTTGGGGCATCGACAACAACCTCACGCGCAAGATTTCAGCGGTTGATCCCTTTGTGCTTGCTGCAATCAAAGGCATCTGTGCAGGCAGCGTTAACACCGCACTTGCCTTGGCGTCCGGTGCAAAGTTCCCCGCAATTGTGGGCCTTGCAAGTGCCATGTCCCTCGGCTTTGTAAGTTACGGCTTGGGCCTTGTGCTTTTTATTATGGCTCTGAGATATTTGGGTACGGCGCGAACCGGTGCCTATTATGGAACCGCGCCCTTTATTGGTGCAATTGCTTCGGCTATTTTGCTGGGTTCACCTCTGACTGCTTCCATTCTCCTTGCTGGACTGTTGATGGCACTCGGTGCTTGGTTGCATCTTTCCGAACGTCACGGTCATGACCATTCACATGAGGAGATGTACCACAGCCATCGTCATAGCCATGACGAACACCACCAACATGAACATGCGCCTGGTGATCCTGCTGATGAACCCCACGCCCACGCGCATCGGCATACACCAGTGAAGCACACCCATCGCCATTGGCCTGATTTGCATCACCGACATAGGCATTGAAAAATCTGTTTAGCTAAACCATCAATTCTTCGAGAATCAAAAGCGCCAGAAATCCAACAAAGAACATGGAGGTGACCCAGGGGCTATCCGGCGTTTCGTGGGCTTCAACCAGCAGTTCTTCGGTGACCAGATAGAGGAGCGCGATCAAGCCGAAGGCGAAGAATCCGGTGACCACGACGGTCGGTAACAGCGAGATGGGTGCGGCGAGTGCTGTGCCCAGCGGTAAAACCAAGACCAAGGCTGCTGTGATACCGACGATCTTCGCGCGTGATCTGATGCTTTCTCCAAGTTCAGCCGCAACGGTCAGTCCCAGAAACACAACTTCAAGCGTTAGCGCAATTGTCAGAAGCAATCCGGTTTTAGCACCTGCTGCAAAGCCAATACCCAAAACCATGCCGTCGATAAAAATATCAACACCCACCATGGTGAGCAACCCAACAGGGCCTTTCATATAAGATTCAATTTGCTTGATCGCCAACATCACACCAAGACCGAGTGTGCCGCCAATTGCCGTGGCCAGTGGCGAGTTCTGGTGCATCACATCGGGTAAAATTTCGCCAGCTGCGGCAGCAAAAACCACGCCCGCTGCAAAGTGTTGGATGGCACTGACGAGTTTTGGGCTGAGGTTGATATTCACCGCGATGATGGCGCCAATGATGGCAGCGCTCACAGGGATCAGCGTATAAGCCAGATGTGAAAAGTCCATTTAGTGTTCGCCACCGCAATGCCGATGATCTCTCAGCACTTCAATAACCTTGCACTGGCTCACGCGGCCATGGCCGCATTCTTCCACCATGCGTTTGAGTTCTTTACGCAGCGCCTTCAATTTTTCAAGGCGAATTTCCACTTGTTCAAGCTGCGCCCGTGCAATGGCATCGGCAGCCTTGCAACTCATCTCGGGATGGTCAGATAGGTCCAGCAACCCCCGGATTTCTTCAATGCCGAATCCTAATTCGCGGGAATGGCGAATAAATTTCAGGCGGCTGGCATCTTCCTGCCCATAAAGGCGGTGACCACCCTCTGTACGGGAAAACGGCTGAATCAGACCAATTTCCTCATAATAACGGATGGTTTGGACTTTGGTGGATGCGATTACCGCCAGTTTTCCAATGGCAATTGCGGCCATGAAAATACCTCTTGAATCTCTAGTGGCTGTAGATTGTATCACAGCTCCAGAATATTTCACATTTCGTTTTTTTGGAGATCCATTCCCATGGCAACGGCAACACAAACCAAATTTAAAATCGGCGGCATGGATTGCGCGGCCTGTGTTTCTAAAATTGAAACTGCCGTATCGCGGCTTGATGGGGTTTCTAATGTGAAGGTTGGATTGCAGAGTGAAACGCTGACCGTTGATGCTGTTGGTACCGAACAATCGGCGGCCATTCAAAAAACCGTGCAAACGCTGGGCTATAAGATTTCGGTTTTTAACAAGGCACATATACCTGCACATACCAGTGCAAAAAAACCGCATGATGAACATGATGGCCATGACCATTCTGGACATGATCATTCAGAACATGATCACGCAAGCCACGAAGGCCATGACCATGCAAGTCGTGGTGAAGAAGAACATGGCGATCACGATGATCATGGTGAACCTATTGAAGGCGCGTGGTGGAAGTCGCAGCGCGGCATAGTTGTCATCGTTACTGCGATAATCATTGCCGTGGGCTACCTTGCGCAATACGTGTTGCCCATCGCGGCCATGCCTCTATTTCTCGCCGCTGCTGCAATCGGTACATTCCCTGTGGCACGTCGTGCCTTAGCCGCTTTGCGCACCGGATCGCTTTTCACCATAGAAATGTTGATGACCATTGCAGTAGCTGGTGCCGTTGCACTGGGAGCTTATGAAGAAGGGGCCATTGTGGTGTGCCTCTTTGCCGTGGGCGAACTTCTGGAAGGTGTGGCCGCAGGCCGTGCCCGTTCAGGCATCAAAGCTCTAGCTCAAATTGCACCAAAAACGGCAATGGTTGAAACGCCGAGTGGCCTAGTTGAAACACCGATCACCGATATTGCCATTGGCACCATAATCGTGGTGCGCCCAGGGGATAGTGTCGCAGCCGATGGCACTATTATTTCCGGCACGTCTTCGGTCGACGAGTCTGCCCTTACAGGTGAATCGGTGCCGCACTCTAAGGGCAAAGGCGATATTATTCTCGCAGGCTCAATCAATACCGAAGCTGTGTTGCGTGTGCGGGTTGACAAGCCCGCCGAAGACACGGTGATTGCCCGTGTCGTGAGGTTGGTTGAAGAAGCGGCAGATTCCAAGGCTCCTTCTGAACGGTTCATCACGCAATTTGCGCGTTGGTATATGCCCGCCATTTGTTTGCTCGCTATCGCCGTTGCCATTGTGCCACCCTTGCTGATGGGTGGAGTTTGGAACACTTGGATTTATCGCGCACTCGCATTGCTGCTGATTGGTTGCCCCTGTGCGTTGGTCATATCAACACCTGCGTCCATTGCGTCAGCCCTTGCAGCGGGAGCCAAGCGCGGACTTCTGGTGAAGGGTGGTGGCGTGCTGGAGGCGATTGGCAAGGTGAAACATATTGCCTTTGATAAAACCGGAACTTTGACCGAAGGCAAACCGAAGGTCACCGATATTGTGACGTTTGGCAAAGTCGATGCAGATGGAGTATTGCGTATTGCGGCCGCTGCTGAGTCCGGTTCATCGCATCCATTGGCCACAGCTATTGTGGCCCATGCGCAAGCTAAAAAAATAAAGTTTACGGCTGTTGAATCAAACGCCATTCCCGGTAAGGGATTGCGCGCAACAGTTGATGGCAAGCTGGTCGCCATTGGTGCAGCAGTGCGTCTTGATGTGAAAGACGAAGCTGTACTGGCTCGTGCCAGTGCATTGGAAGCCGAAGGCAAAAGTGTTTCTGTTGTTCTGGTCAGCAACAAAGCGATTGGCTTGATCGCCCTTCGTGATGAGCCGCGCCAAGATGCTATTCAAGGTATTAGAGAGATCATTGCACTAGAGCGTTATGAGTTTAGACGACTCCATCCTGCATTGATGAAGTAGTTGTGGCATTCTTCGGCGGTGAAGGTTCTGATGATTTCGCCGACTGACT